>DASTZZ010000052.1 GCA_035764005.1 Terriglobales bacterium | reverse complement strand
GCCGGCAAGCAAAATGCGAGACAAAAAAAGATCGACAGCAAAGTCGATTTCTTCGCAAAACGCATAGATCCTCCACCCCGTAGCGGCGCCGGATTGCGTAAAACGCGCTCGACAGCCATCCCGGCAGCTGAACGGACCTATCTGCTATAGCAAGGATTTATCAACCAATTCAAGATAAAAAATATTTGTTTCAAAATATAAAATTTGTGGCATCCTATCCCGGATTTGAGGAATATTCCATGATCAGGGCTCGCGAATCGAAATCGGCTCCGGTGGGAGTCGTCACCAAAGTTCTCCATATTCTTGAAACGCTGCACGCTGCGCCGTCTGGTCTGCAGCTTAAAGATGTGGCGCAGTTGACGGGAATCAACAAGAGCACGGCCTATCGTTTTCTGGCGCACCTGGAACACGAAGGCTACGTCTTTCGCGATTCGTCGGGCGCGTATGCGATCGGCGTGCGGCTGGCGCGGCTGGCCTCGGGCGCGTCGTATCAGACGACGCTGCGTAAACTGAGTCGTCCCATTTTGCAACAGCTCTGGCGCGTGACTGGCGAGACGGTGAACATTGCGGTGCTCGACGGCCGCGAAGTCCTCTACCTCGATGTCATGGAGAGCTCGCACACGTTCCGTCTGGTTTCCCAAGTTGGAATGCGGCGTCCTGTGTACTGTACCGCCTTGGGAAAAGCGATGCTGTCCTTTATCCCGGAAGAGGAGCAACAGTATTTCTTTGAGGGTATGAGCTTCGAGCGCTTCACTCCGCACACCATTCGCGGCGCCGTGCAGTTGCGGAAAGAGTTTGCCCTGATTCGCCAGCGCGGATATTCCATCGACAATGAAGAAGCCTATTTGGGCTCGCGCTGCATTGCGGCGCCCATCTTCGAAGCCTCGGGAAAGATCGCGGCAGCCCTGAGCGTCTCAGGTCCGACCACGCGGGTCACCCGCGAGAGGGTTCCGGTAGTTGCTGCAGCGGCAAAAAGCGCAGCCACAGCGATCTCGCGAACGCTTGGATACGCCGTCGCACAAAAGATCCCGGAAAAGCCGTTGGAGCCTCGGGCGATGGGTGCTGCACGATAACGCGAATGCTGGCGCTCCATGGAATAGACTCAACGAGAGTCAGTAGGCGAACGGAGCAGGCGCCAAGCGGGGTGATCTAAACCACAAGCATGTAAATGGTCGGAATGTTTTTCGACGAGATGCTCAGCTCTGACGTTCCTCCGTTACGTTTGAGCGAGAGCATCGCCCGTCCGTTGTAGAGTTCCACCACGCGTGAGCCGGTATCGGTTCCGAGGTCGTCGATCAGCGTACCGTCTCCCGAAATCCCAAAGTGAACCTGATTGCGCGCATCGAGGCACAGCAGTCCGTTCGCATCGAGCAACTGAGTTTCAACTGTGACTGCATCGCCATTTCGGCTGAGTTCACGTAAGCGAAGCTGAGCTGGTCTTCCCCACTTCTGTGTTTGATATTGGAAATGGATTTCGTCCTCCACTGTCCGACTTCCCCTGCGTCCGATAGCGCGTACGTGATTCTCCGGGGCGAGCTTTATCATCCAACGCAATCCGGCCGCAGGAAAGTCCTGACTATTGCGCGTCTTTATTCCTTGTGACTGGCCATTGACGATGAGTTCGACTGTTTCACAATTGGAATAGACCTTCACGAGTTTCTCCTCACCGGCGTCGCCCCACCGGATCGGCCAGGTGTGTCCGTAGATGTGCACCATTGGCTTCTCCGCCCAGTATGACTGGAAGACGTAGTAGCCCTCTTTCGGAGTAAAGTCGCGTTCGACCAATCCCTTCTGGTTCACTTTGGGAATCGGATTCTCCGGGCGCTCTGGAGTGGAGAAATCTTTGAAGATCCATTGCGCTGAGCCGGTGAGTAGAGGCATCGTTTCCTGCTCTTTCAAATACCAGTCGAAGAGGTTGCAGATGTAGGTCTCCGACCAGTCGCCATCGCGTGATGCGCGAGCGATTCCGCCGGTGCGCAGGAAGTCCAGACCACGCTCGTCGGTGCCTTTGCCGGTAGCGATCTGTGCGATGACTTTGTCGGGATCTTCCGAGTGGCGGCGTGCATGGCTATCTCCTCCCCACTCCATATGAATAAAGTGATTTACCTTCTGCATCTCTTCTTCGACGGAGCTCTTGTACTCGGTGTACCGTCCGCGATACCAGCCGGCCCAGATGGACGGCGAGTAGACATCGGGAATATCTTTTGCGAAATCGCAGCGGCGAATACTGGTCATGCGCGTGGGATCGAGCTTGTGAGCTTCATCGTTGAGCTGAGACATGAAAGCGCGGATCGCCTGCTGATCTTCTGACGGAAATTCTCCGGGCCAGTCGTCTTCATTTCCGAGTCCCCAAAGGATGACTGCGGGATGGTTGTAATGCTGGTCGATCATGTTGCGCAGCATACGGTGCGCCTGCTGCTGCCAGACGTCGTTGCCGATTCCACTTCGGCACCATGGAATTTCTTCCCACACCATGATGCCGAGTTCGTCGCAGAGATCGAGAACGATCCTCGATTGCTGATAGTGCGCCAGGCGGATGAAGTTCGCGCCGACGTCCTTGATCATCTGCATTTCTTTTCGGATCAGGTCTTCGGTCATGGCAGCGCCGATACCCGCGTGATCTTCGTGTCGCTGAGTTCCGCGGATCAGCAGGCGCTCGCCATTCAGCTTGAACGGGCCATGCGTGACGAATTCGAAATGACGCACGCCGAAGCGCTCCGAAACCGTCATCTCTCCATGCGAGCTCTTTAAAGTGGCCTCGCAGCGGTAGAGAGCCGGCGCCGAAGGCGACCATAATTTTGGCTTCGAGATAGTGAACGTCGTCAGGACGCGTTCACCCTTCCAAGTTCCGTCGTTCACGGTTGAGCTGTGAACGACTTGGCCTGAAGGATCGAGCACGCGAACTTCGATACTCACTGGTCCGAGACGGAGGCCGCTGTCTTCGAGAAATGCTTGCAGGTTAACCAATGACAGGACCTGTACTTCTGCAGAGCCGTTCGGCTGCAATGCAGAAAAGATGTGGAGCCTCTCAATCCAGATCGCGGGGACATAGACGAGATTTAGGTATCGATAGATGCCTCCATAAAGATTGAAGTCACTGAAATCTGAAGGCAGCATTTCCAAATCGCGCGAGTTATCGCAGACAATCGCCAGCGGAATGCCGTTCTTGCTTTGCTGATTTGCCTGCGCTTTGGCTACCGCCTCCGTGATATCGACGATCCACTCGTCGTAGCCGCCTACGTGCTCAGTTCCGACCTGGTCGAGATCGATGAATACTTTGGATTTCTGACCGGCGCCTTCAAAATGCAGCAGCGTGCGTCCGTTGGGGAAGGGATTAGCGAGTTTCAAATTGGTACGGTACCAGCCCTGTCCACGGTAGTAGTTCTCGTCAGGATCGACGGCTTCGCGAGCGTTGAAGCAGTGGGGAAGTTCGACTTGACTCCAGTGCTCTTTGCTTTTATCGAATGAGCCATGCCACACATCCCACGGTCCGCTCAGAGAGCTTCGACAGTGCTCCCAGCCTGTGATGAGTCGCTCTGGATTTTGTCTCGGAGTCTGATCAGTGGTGAACGCGGAAGGCGTGGCAACTGCGGCGGCAGTTACGAGAGCCGAGGTTTTGAGAAAGTCGCGACGGCTGAACTTGTTGGATTGATCCATGTCCTTGCAATCAACTTACCGCAAAATTCAGCTTGACTGAATCTCTTGATTTCATATAATGGGCCGCCGTGCCGCATAGTAAGACAAAACGGTACGCGGAATCGCCCTACCAGATACAGGTTCTCGACCGCGCGCTGGCCTTGTTGGAAGCGTTGTCGCATCAAGGGCCCGATCTCACGCTCGCCCAGATCTCCGAATTGCTCAAACTGCACAAAAGCACCGCGCATCGGCTGATCATGGTGCTCGAACGGCATAAGCTGATTGAAAAGAATTCCAATACGGGAAAGTACCGGCTTGGGCTAAAGCTATTCGAGCTCGGAACGAAAGCGATTGGACAGCTTGATCTGCGCGAGAGAACGCGGCCATTCCTTGAACGCGCTGTGCGCGAGACCGGCGAGACCGGGCACCTTTGCGTCTATGACGACGGCGAGGTCGTGTATCTCGATAAGATCGAGCCATCGCGCAGCGTGCGCCTCACATCGAGCGTCGGCCGGCGCAATCCGGCTTACTGTACCGCCGTAGGCAAGGCCATTATGGCCCATTTGCCCGAGGTGCTGGTCGAAGAAGCAGTGCGCAAACACGGACTCGACCAGCTCACCCGCAAGACCATCACCAACATGCTTGACCTTCGCGCCGACTTGGCGAAGGTGCGAAGCCTCGGTTACGCGATCGACGATGAGGAGCACGAAGAAGGCGTGCTCTGTGTAGGTGCGCCGGTGTGGAGCGTCGGCGAATATCCGATTGGGGCCATCAGCGTTTCGGGGCCGATTTTCCGGCTGAGTCACGAAAAAGTTCCGGCGGTTGCGGAGTCGATCGTGGCCATCGCCAAGGCGCTGTCGCATGAATTAGGAATGCGACCGGAGCCGACGCATAGCCGATATCAGGAGAATCATAAAGGTCAGTCAATAGGGGTCTAAGCACATCAGCCGCCCGGCGAAAGTCGGGCATTTCTTTGGCAATTCGCAATTGCGGTACACGGTATCGCAATGCGGTACACGATAGAGAGCCTTAAGAGGGCTGGAGGATAGAAAGATGCGCGTGCGCAAGTCGGGGCTCATTGCCCTTGCAGTTCTTTTCGGTCTGTTCATTGGGCTGTCTGCGGCAATCGGACAGGTCACAACCACCAACATGAGCGGCACGGTTACTGATTCGAGCGGCGCCGCTGTTCCCGGTGCTCAAGTAACGGTTACTAATACGGGAACTGGATTCACGCGTACGGCGCAAAGCGGTGCGCAAGGCGAGTACCACCTCGAATTCCTGCCGATTGGGAACTACAACGTAGAAGTCAGCGCGAACGGATTCAAGAAGGTGTTGCGGTCAGGCATCGTGCTGCAGGCCGATCAGCCGGCACGCGTAGATGCACAGCTTCAGCTCGGACAAGTCACTGAAACCATCGACGTCACTTCGGAGATTCCGCTGGTGAATACTTCCAATCCCGAAATAGGCCGCACGATTGAGACGCAGGAGATGGTGAATCTCCCGATCGTGAATCGCAATCCGTACACGCTGCTCGATCTCGTTCCCGGAGTGCAGCGCAACGATAACAGCATCGTGCTCGGTTATCCCGAACAGCGCACGCTGATCAACGGCGGAGTCGACGCCGGCGCCGGCTCGGTGAATTACTACCTCGACGGCGGTATCAACATGACCGGCCTGCGCAATACCGGAAACATCTTGCCGAATCCCGATGCCATCCAGGAATTCCGTGTTCAGACCAACAACTATGCCGCCGATTACGGTCGCTTCCAGAATGGGATCGTAAACACCATTACGAAGTCAGGTACGAATAACTTTCACGGATCTCTTTTCGAGTTCGTTCGGAACAACATCTTCAACGCGAACGACTGGGGAAACACAGGCGCGACACCGCCCTTACATCGAAATCAGTTCGGCGGCACAATTGGCGGTCCCATTATCAAGAATAAGACCTTCTTTTTCGGATCCTATGCGGGGTTGCGTCAAATCACCAACACCTTCCTGAATGGGGCAATTGTTCCGTCCGCTTTGGAGCGCAACGGAGACTTCTCACAATCTGCTGGAATGAAACCTGTGATTCCTGGGACGCAGACGAGCTCGGCCAGCAATCCTAACGGCGGCACGCGATATGTAAATGATCAGCTAACGGGTCTTGATCCAGTAGCGATGAACATCATCAACAAGTATGTACCCCTTCCGAACCTTGCTAACAACAAGTGGCAGGGAGTAATACCCAATCCGTATAACACTGACGAGTTCCTTGCCAAAGTAGATCACGACTTGAATGACACACAGCGTCTTACTTTCAGTTACTTCGAAACCAGCGGGGAAAATAAAGTTCGCGCAGGTAGCGGCACTGTTCCATGGTCGATCCAGCAATTTTCGTGGCGGCAGCACAATGCCAATGTCAGCGATACCTGGAACTTGAACGCAAATATGGTGAACCAGGCCTGGATTGGGTACACGCGGAATTATGGTGGCCGGTTAAATCTGCCGCAAACGTCACTGACCGATTTGGGATCGGCGGCGATCATCGAAGGTACACCTTCGCTGCCGCAGATCAGCATCAGTGGATTCTTCAACCTCACGCAGGCAATTGCCGGACCGGTTGCGGGAACAAACTACTATTCGCTGCGTGATGTGTTCAGCCTAACGCACGGACGTCATGCCTTCCGGTTTGGAGGAGAGCTTTCGCTGGACAAAGATATTCAGGCAACACTGTTAAACAACTATGGTGTGTTCGGATTCAACGGCACAGCCACGCTACCCGGCAGTAAGGGTGCGAAGTGTCCGTCCTGCGCGCTCGCGGATTTCGAATTGGGAATTCCCAATTCTGCTACGCAGGATGCTCCGGTGAATGGCTATACCAATTCCTGGAATTCCGCCTTGTTCTTGCAGGATGATTTCCGAGTTACTCCACGGCTCACGTTGAACCTGGGTGTGCGCTGGGACGTGCAAACGCCGCCAACCGATCCTCAAGACAAGGAATCGACGTTTATTCCAGGGGTGCAGTCGAAGGTGCGCCCAGACGCTCCGGTTGGGCTTCTGTTTCCCGGTGATCCCGGTATCACACGCGGCATCGTTCCGATTCGCTGGAACCACGTTTCTCCGCGTCTTGGCTTTGCCCTCGACCCATTTGGAACCGGCAAGACCTCGATTCGAGCCGGCGCCGGAGTCTTTTACGGCAGCGTCTCAGGAAATGAGTGGAACACCACGTCCAATTTCGAGCCATTTGCGGTCCGGTTGACTCTGAACCCGAACGTCAAAGGGACAGGGTCTACACTGTCGAATCCTTACCGAGGAATGAAGACTGTTCCTTTCCCCTACACTGGCACTTTCCTGCCGCAGGGCAACGTTTTCGGTCCGGCAACTAACTTTGAATGGCCATATACGTATCAATTCAACTTCTCAGTTCAGCAACAGCTCACGCAAAGGCTGAGCTTCCAGATCGCCTATGTAGGTTCGTTCAGTCATAATTTGCCATTTGCGACAGATCTGAACTATCCAACTCAAAACGCAAATTCCAGCACTGCCGCCGCGAATGTCCAGTCACGTCGGCCCGATCAGGATTTCGGACCCATTCTCGCGCTGCGCTCAAATCAAACCGCGTCCTACAACGGACTGCAGATCAGCGCCCAGCATCGCATGTCGCATCATCTGACGTTCAATGGTTGGTATGCATGGTCAAAGTCTTTCGACAGCGTACAGATCGATAACAACACCGCGCAGGGCGGCGTCCAGGACGTCAACAATATGGCTGCCGATCGTGCGCGCGCCGATATCGACATGCGCCATCAGGCAGTTCTCTCGCTCACATTCCAGCCTGACTACTACACTGGCGGGAGTGGCTTCATACGCAATGTCGTCAATGGATGGTCAATTTCGCCCATTGTCCGGCTCCAGAGCGGTACGCCATTCACCATTTCCAATGGCGCAGACGCTAACTTGGATGGCACCAACAACGATCGTGCTCAATTAATTGGAGATCCTCGAATCTCTAATCCGAGTGCTGCCGAATGGTTCAACACTGCGGCATTTGCGAAGAACAATCCTGTGACTGGTCAGCCGATTGACGGCAACTCGCCGCGGAACTTCCTGAGCGGTCCCGGATATAAGAACGTTGACCTTGCGGTCTTCCGGAATTTTCGAATTAAGGAAAGAGCCAAGATCGAGTTTCGGGCAGAAGCTTCCAATGCACTCAACATCGTCAACCTGAACAATCCCAGCGCGACCGTAGGAACTTCAAGCTTCGGAACGATTACGGGTGCAGGTTCCATGCGGCAACTGCAGCTCGGATTGCGTCTCACCTATTGAAGGTGAATTGAGGCCTCCATTCATCTAAACCGGATAATGGAGGCTGCGATTCTTTGCGCCGCAGGAATGTTGATCATCTCGCGCAATGAACCTGTACTTTACGGCTTCCAAACAAAACTATCTCCCGCTCGCAGGTGAATGACTTTCTTCGCGGAGCCGTAACGAAGCGTTGCAGAGTTGTTCAACGTAGAACGGATTTTGGCTGACGTCAGTTCGCCGTGGCGCCATTGAATATCCACTTCGAAGCCACCACGAGCGCGTAACCCGGTTACGTTTCCAGTTGGCCATTCCGTCGGCAGGGCAGGTAGCAACTCAATCTCCTCCGAGTGACTTTGCAGAAGCATTTCCGCAATGCCGGCCGTGCCGCCAAAATTGCCGTCGATCTGAAACGGCGGATGAGCGTCGAACATATTTGGATAAGTTCGGTCGGGTCGAACCAGCAGGGTGAGAATTCTATATGCGTGCTCGCCGTCGTGAAGTCGTGCCCAGAGGTTCAAGCGCCATGCCAAGCCCCATCCGGTCGCTTCATCACCGCGGATCTCAAGCGACTTACGTGCAGCCGTTGCGAGTGCCGGAGTATCGCGCAGATTGATTTGCCAGCTCGGATACAACCCAAAAAGATGTGAAACATGTCGATGGTGCATCTGCGGCGCATCCAGGTCCCAATCTTCGAGCCACTCCTGCAGTTGGCCTGCATGGCCGATCTGGTTTGGAGCGAGTCGGGCACGGTCATTGCGAAGCTTTTGCCGAAAATCGCTGTCGATTCCAAGCATTTCTGCGCTGCGAGCCGTTTTATCAAAGAGGTCGCGGAGAATTTGTTCGTCGATCGTGGGACCGTCGACGATACTGCTGCCGTAAGGATGTTTGTTCTCCGGCGATAACGACGGATTTGTCACGAGCCAGTGATGTTTGGGTTCTTCGACCAGGGTGTCGAGGAAGAATTGCGACGCGCCTTTCAGCACGGGATAGATTTTCTCGAGATAATTCCGATTTCGGGAATAGTCGTAATAGTCCCACAGTTCCAGCGATAGCCAGGCGCCTCCCATCGGCCACATTCCCGCAGATGCTTTGTCAACCGGCGCCGTGGCTCGCCACAAGTCTGTATTGTGATGGGCTACCCACCCGTGAGCCCCATATTGGACTTTTGCTGTTCTCGCCCCAGTTATCGCGAGATCCATCACCATCTTTGTCAGCGGTTCCACCGTCTCAGCGAGGTTGGTCTCCTCGGCCGGCCAGTAGTTCATTTCTGTATTGATGTTGATGGTGTACTTGCTCTCCCATGGCGGTTGCATGTTGTCGTTCCAAATGCCTTGTAGATTGGCAGGCTGACCACCTGGCCGGGAACTCGAGATAAGCAGATAACGACCGAACTGAAAATACAGCGCAGCCATTTCCGGATCGTTGTTGCCAGCGAAACTCGCTATGCGTTCATCCGTCGGGACTTCTTCCCGAATTGAACTGTTACCAAGGTTGATTTGGACGCGCCTGAAAAGCCGTTGGTGCTCGGCAACTGATCTCGCCCGCAGTTGTTCGTAACTCATCTTGCTTGCGGCAGACAGCGTCGTTTTCGTCAGAGATTGTGGGTCACCGCTCACATCCTTATAACTCTTATAGCTGGTAAAAGCCGCGATGAGGATCGTTGCAGAGTCGGCGTCTTCGACCGAAAGGGCATTGGAACTCGCAGCAATGGTGCCGCCTTTGGCAATTACTCGAACTCGAGCCTGAAACTTCAGCGCGCCGGCGATCCCCTGTGCCGCGCCGTTGTTGCCCGTCAGCAGCAATGTTGCAGGTGTCTCCGTAGCAATCACTGCGGGCTGTTCCGTCTGCAATCCGATCGTGCAGTTAATCTGGCCGGGCTTATCGGCTGCTAAGTGCATCACGATTACGTGATCAACAGGGCTGATGAACACTTCGCGTCGATACTTCACCTGCTGTGCCGCGTAACCTATGCTCGCAACTGCCGAATCCAGGTTGAGTTCTCGTCGGTAACCGGACACTGACGTAGATTGCGGAAAGTCAATCACCAGGTTCGCGAGCGGTTGATACGGCATCTCGCGCAGCGGATGCGCCATCATGTGTGCGTTGATGTAATCCTCTGCTTCCTTATATTTGGCTTCGAATACCAATTTGCGAGCTTCGGGAAGCGCAGCGAGCGCGTCGGGATTGCTGGGATCGTAAGGACCTCCTGCCCAGAGCGTGTCCTCGTTCAATTGCAGAATTTCCCGGTTAATCCCACCGAACACCATTGCACCCAGTCGTCCATTTCCCAGCGGCAGAGCTTCCGTCCATTCGTTCGCGGGCTGGCGATACCAAAGAGCCAATGAGTCGGCTGGAGCGGCAGCCTCAGCGGTGTATCGAACTGCGGAATCTTTCAGGTCGTAAGGCTTGTAGTACTTGCGCTCTTGATTCTGCGCACTCGAAAACACTGGGCACAGTACGAGGACAATCAGCAGGCAAGCGCAACCTCGAATTGAAAAGAACATGAGTAGAGGCGATGAGAAGAAGAGAAAGGCGCCGCGCTTACAGACTGTCGCGGCGCCCGAACGTTCGAATCAGAACGTGATGCGACCTGAAAGTTGGAGCACGCGCGGACCGTAGCGCTCGCCGGTGACCTCTCCGAATGAGCTGTTGGTTCTAATGTGCCCAGAGCCACAATTCGGATCACTCGCCGCCGCGCCCGTGCAACTCGAACTCGTGTCGAAGTCCGCGGTTAACGGTTTGTCTACTCGACCCATCGTGAACGAAGGATGGTTGAACACGTTGTAGGCTTCGCAACGCAGTGTGAACTGCACGCGTTCCTTAATCGGGATCGTTTTCTGCAGCGCCATGTTCCAGTTGTCGGATCCCGGCCCGCGGAACACGACGTTGCTGGTAATCCCTGGCTGATCGGGACTTGGAATAACTCCTATTGGTGGAATAACAAATGCGTCTTGATTAAGGTAGTGCAGAGTGCTGTGCACCTGATCGCCTGGGGCATAGACGTCGCCTGTAACGAAAACGTGTGCTCCATCGCCGCCGCCCGTGATATTGGGAACGCCGCTCATGGTTACCGAGTATGGCGCACCGCTGATGAACTCCGCGATTCCAGACAATTCCCAGTTGTTCGCAATCGCGCCTAACACTTTGTTGTTCCACAGGCGAGTTGCTTTGGGAAGCGAATAGGTCCAGTGCGCCACTAAGTCGTGGGTACGATCGAAGTTTGCCAGACCATAGTTCCAGAAACGGCGGTCCTGGTAGGTCGCTACCCCACCGTCTACAACCGCTTGTGTGGTTAGAACCTTCGAGAAGGTGTATGCAACTCCAAACTGCAGTCCTTTGCTGAATCGTCGGTTGATCGATGTCTGCAAAGAGTTGTAGTTCGATGTCCCACCGTAATCGCGGAGCAGCACGCTGCCGTAACCTGGATACGGACGGAAGTAGTTATCGCTCAGCAGCTTCGGTTGCGTGAGTACAACACCGTTGTGATGTGGACCATAGTAGAAGGTGTTCACCCCAGTTTGTGATGTATCGATGAACTTGGGATCAAACTGAGCGAGATAGGGAACCTCATTCAGATCGATCTCTTGATTCAAGTGCCGGCCGAACGTGCCAACGTACGCAACGTCGACAACACTGTCGAACCCGATTCTTCGCTGAATTCCCAGGTTGACTCCCAGCGTGGACTCAATCTTTCGATTAGGTTCCAAGATTCTGGTTTGCAGTGGCCCAGCATTCACTTGACTGCTCGGGTCGTAGCAAGTGCCAGTTGAACCGCATCCAGAGAGGAAATTTGTGTTCGTGATCTGTCCAAATCCAACGGAAGCATTCGTGATCACCGGCGGCGTGCTGAAATAATCGCCTACTGTACCGCCACCTTCACGCGTGTTGTAATACAAACCCGCGCCCAGGCGCACCGCCGTCTTGCCATCCTTGAATGGATCCCAGGCCAGCCCAAGTCGTGGCGCGTATAGTAGCCCGTTGCTGTATCGCAGCGAGTGCGGATAACTCGGGTCATTATTGACGACTGTCCCAGTGAAATCGAATGGGCTGACGAAGGTTCCGATGAAAGCATCCGAATGAACGTCGTTTGAGTTGTTGGGGTTAATCGCACAACGACTCGGAAGTTTCGTGGCGGCCCCCTGGCAAGATGCTTTCTGACTTGCTGTGAGAGTGCTGGCCAACACTGGCGCGTAAAGAGCCGGTACCTGCGATGGATCATAACGGCTGATCACGAATGACGCTCCTTGATTAGGCGCGAGTGTTGTGGGCAGGTCATACGTAAAGCGCAGCCCGTAATCAAGGTTGAGATTCGAGGCGAGCTTCCAGTGGTCCTGTAAGTACCACTCTAGAACCTTCCAGTGCGGCGCATAGTCGGCATTGTTCGAGCCTTCTGTATACGAACCATAGCTTCCGATCAGAACATTGGAATAAGCGTATTGGGTGTCGTAGGGACTCGAAGTGTTGACTCCGAAGTTGAAGTTGCCATCGAATGTGGAACCAGTGTGACTTTGCAGATAGCGACCCGCCTGGAAGTACGCTCCCGCTTTGACGGTGTGTGCTCCCCAAATTTTTGTCACACTATCGGTGCCTTCCCATGTTCCGGTCATGTCGTACATCGGGTAGCGATTGTCGAAATTAATTTGCGGTGCTTGCGCGAGTTTGAAAGTTCCGTTGCTTCCCCCGCTGCTCAGGCCAGTAACGCGCGGCACCACGTCAAATGGGTTCTGCGCTGGGTTGTTCTGTCCCAGGCCAATGCCCAACGCGGATTTTGAGATTTTTGCGGCATCCGCCGGATTCAGTACCCCCGTGCGTTCCTTCCAGCTGGAATAGCCGATCGTGAACTCGTTCACCAGGGTGGGGTTCGCGACATAGGTGACGTTGGCTCCGGCGTTCTCTGACGGAGTGTCGTAGAAGGCCGGAATACCCCAATTCAGACTGTTGGTAGTCGCTGTCAGTCCGTTGTTGTCATGGGTCTCCTTCATACCACGGAAATACGTATGCCACTTGTCATTGAGGTTGTAATCGACTCTCAACACGATCTGGTTCGAAGGCGTGTCATGGGTTCCAGCGATTGCGTAGTTATATGGATTGCCTGAAGTAACGTTCGTTAAAGGACAAGTGGCACCGCCACCCGCGCCTTTCGGCGTGCAATCGATGGTCGCAACTGGGAAAATCGCGAGCAACTTCTGAGTGTTCGGGTTGATGCGCCCCGCCGGAATAATGTTCAGGCCAGTTGGATTGGCCGCTGTCGCCCGACTCGGATCGGTGAAGCATCCAGCAGTGCTTCCTTGCTTACAGGCACCGCTCTTGGTTGGGTCCTTGATATAAACCTGCTGTCCATTCGTGTCGTAAGTGTGCGAGAAATCGCCTGTAAGTTCCGCCGCAGTGGGCATCATGAACTCTTGCGGACTGTCGCCGGTCTTGGTTGGCCACCGTTCAGTCGAGAAGAAGAAGAACAGCTTGTCTTTCTTCTTATTGAACACTTTCGGTATATATGCAGGGCCTCCCACGGTGAATCCATACGTGTTGAAGCGATAACTCTGCCTCGGAATGCCATCATGGTTGTTGAAGAAATCATTGGCGTTCAGTGCTTCATTGCGGCCGTAATAGTAGGCGGAACCGTGGAAGTCGCGCGTGCCGGATTTCGTTACGAGATTGACGATCCCACCGGCGCTTTGTCCGTATTCTGCCTGGTAGCTATTGAGTACGACCTTGACTTCAGCAACCGCGTCCATGTTCAAGGGCGTATCGAGTTTGTTCCCATCGCCGCGCGGATTGCCAGATACACCGTCAATACTGACCGCATTGCTGCTGGAGCGCACACCGGCAATGACTCCAGGTCCCGAGGTTCCCAGTTGGTTTCCTCCAAGGCCGTCACCATCATCATCACGCCCGTTGCTGTCTCCTGCACCCACGATTCCAGGGAGCACACGCAGAAGGCTCAGTGGATCGCGGCCAACGCTCATCAGCGTGGAAAGTTCTTTGCTATCCAGTTCAGCAGAACGTTCTGCACTCTCTGTCTGTACGGCCGTGGCCTCCGCAGTCACGCTGACCGTCTCCGATACGTGCCCGAGCTGGAGTTGTAAGTCACCGGCGGCGAGACGCTCCGAAGCGGTCAGTTGCAGATCTTTCTTGTCAAATCTTTTGAAGCTTGGCGCCTCGACAGAAACCGTGAACGTACCCGGTTGTAATGCGAGGAAGATGAAGTTTCCAGCAGCATTGGTCTTCGTTTTTCGCATGTCGCCAGTTGCCTGATTCGTAAGTGTGACATCCGCACCGCTGATAACGGCGCCGGCTGAGTCCAGAACACGGCCAGAGATTTGGCCGCTCGACGTCTGCGAATGAGCGATGTTATTGATGCTGATCGCTAGTGTCAGCACGAGAAATGCGCGGAAGAGAAAACGACGATTCATGGGATCTCTCCAACGGAATCTAAAGACATTCTTTTGAGCGAAGCGTACCCACTGCGCTCAACAGTTGTGCGAGTGGGACAGCACAACTCAAGATGGTCGGAAGTTATAACTCCAAACTCAGAAAATCACCAGAGAAAATTTATATTTTAGAATATGAAACGTGCTAAATCGCAGCTTCTGAAGTAACCCAGAGCACTGGCTGGCGGAAGGGATAGTTGCGAATGATTTCCGGCACTGTTGGATCGGGATCCAGGCGCCTCCACACTGTGAAATATTCCGGTCGGTTTAGAGCGATGCCTCCGAACAATAGACTGGGCTGACGAACCGGCCAGTCATTCCAATATTCAACGTCGTGCCGGTGAGGCCACGTACTCTTGTCAGCGATGTAGGGAAACATATACGCGATCGCTTTCGCGAATCCGCGTCCATCCGGCAGAGCAAAGCGGAAGAGACTATCTTCGCGGGTAGACAGTATCTGGCAAGCGGCGGCCATTACGTCGAGATTGAAAATGCAATAACCATAAGGCTTAGTACGTCGCAATTCGAGCGGGAAACTTCCATCTGCAGCGATCTGATTTGGAACGATAGTTTCCTTGAATCTGCTGCGGCAGAACAAAGTTGTTTCTTCATTTCCCGTGAACCTCGCAAATTCAGCCGCCTGCACCAGCCAACTCGTGCCATGGTTATTTTTGGCATCGCACTCGTCTTTGCCGTTTTGCGATGTTGTCATCCAATGCAGATACTGTGCAAACCACTTTTTCAGTCCCGAGAGTTCATCTCCCGCAAGTTGATCGGAGCCTTCCAGAACGGACAGGGAGCGCGCAACCTCCACTAAGTGGAGCGTGTCGATGATTCCGATTCCGCGTCCGGTGGTTCGTCCATGAATCGCCTGTGCGTACTGCAGGTTCGGATTCATCAAGGTCGCTGGATCAAGAAACCATGCTCGCAAGTGCTTCCTCGCGTGTTCGGAATATCTCTTATCGCTAGTGATCAGCCACGCAGCAGTAAGTGCCGGAACCTGCAAACTGAGGCGGATCAGCGCGAGGCGATGCGAGTTGAAATTATCGGGGTTAGACAACCCGTCGCGCTGAATGTATGGGCCGCCCGGATTCTTCGGATCCGGCCACCAGTAGTCACCTTCGGAGAAATAATCGTGCTTGCCCCCGGCGCTCCGCGGACTCGAGTACGCGGTAATCGTGATCGGTTGTTCCCTCAGGTACCGGCGAGCATCGCTCAGGATTCTTTCACGATCGATCTTGCGTACGTCGGGCTCGCTCTCCCCTTCCGTTCGGCTTAAGTCGAGTGAGAATGGCAGGGCTGCCGCAAGAATTCCCGCCTTTGCACAAAAATCGCGTCTCGTGATTGGCACAACCATCACTGTCCTACCCGCGGTGTGTCAGGCAATCGAATCGACCGCGGCGATCATTAGCAGCGCACCTGTCAGACCAAGATGACCGCACCTATTGTGGGTTCACGGCTGATGATCGACGCATCTTCGTTGAGTCACGGTAAACGATGACGGGCTGTTGCGCGTTTACTGCAACCGTAATCCTTCCGTTCTTTGCAGTCACAGCTGTCTTGTTCCGACGATCGGGGAAGAGCTCCGCTGCTTCGATGTGAGAAGCGTCCCATCCTCTCGGGAGTGGCGCCGATAATTCGCGCGCCTTGGTCGAATAGAAAGCGATTCGATCTTCGTCTAGGGGACAGAAGGTCGCGAGATCGCCGGCAACCTGAATATCATCGATAGTGACCGAATAGGTTTTCTCAGCCCAATCCATTTCCGCAGTTGCATTCCCCTCAAACGTAATCTTGGTTCGATCGCCATCACGCCGAAAAGCCGCAATATTCCGACCATGCAGTTTGAACCACGGAACCATCATCAGATAGTAGAGATCGGTGGTAGCGGGAAGATCGCTGGCTCCGCGGAAGGAGGCATGCGCGAATCCGTTGTAGAAGAGCATTTTCAATATTGCGTCTTTCATTCCGGTGAATCGTCCCGACTGGCCCCACACTGCGCTTTTCCGATAGATGGTCGGTAGCAACGGAATCGGCGATCCGCCGAATGGACACGGACTCGGTCCCGTCATGTACCAGAAAGAGCTGATCTTTCCGATCATCGGATAACGCAGCGCCTCTGAACTGACATCGACGCCGTGCTTTGCGAATTCTTCGAGAATGCTGTACCTGGCTTGCAGGTTCTTGTATCCACTAGCAGGATGAACCGGGTCCCAATCGTTGCGGATAGAGAAATACGAGAGCACGTCGACGTGCGTCGTCTCCGGAAGCTTGTAATGTTCGCAGGTATATCGAACTCTTTCGAGCGCCGCGTCCAGGTACTTTGCCATTCCGATGATGTAGGAGTTCTCGCCCGTCCAGTTACGGCTCTCCCAAAGCTGCCCATCGGGACGGCGTGCAATCCAGTCCGGATTCCAGGCCGGGCTGCTCCGGTACGCATCATCGTAATTATCTGAGAACGTTACGATGCAGTTATAACCTTTGGCACGTTCCATCAGGCGCATGAGGCCGTCGTATCCGCCGATGCGGCTGTTCACCTCCTGTACCGCCGGATACCCGCTGTCTTTGCCTCTATATTGCCAACCCCATAAATGTACGATTTGGGGCGCGTAGTCTATCAGCGTGGCCACCTGACGAATGATCCGATCGCAATCTTCGAATGTCGCGGTCGGTTTTTCAAAGAGAGGCTGATCGCAAAGAATGCCATACACAAACTTCTCGTCGTAGATATGTTTCGGAATCGGCGGCATTCTCTTTTGAACGAATTGCGCGCCGTCAAACCAGTCGGCGGACCCGTCTCCGTTCATGTCTCCAATGAAATCCAGGCGACAGGACGACGGTTGTTCTACCAGGAGGTTGGGCGTGTTCGCAGTGCCGCAGTTGAGCGGAGTTCCCGTGCCGGTATTCATGTCGTAACACAGGCCACCATTCACCCGATAACTCTTCGTTGTACCGAACGAGGCGTGACGGACTCCGTCAATCTCTCTAACTTCCAGTTGAGTTCCATCCATGTAGGATGTGACCTCTTGAACACAAACCGTTGTTCCATTTCCGAGCATAACGACGGGCAACGTCCCCGCCACCTTTCCCCAGAAACTGTTCGGTTTTAGTTCTCCAGGTTTTGCGTCGCGCAGCATCGCGAGGTTTCCTCCCGTGTCCCCGTGCGCTAGCCAGGCAGAACCGTCGTTCTCACTCACGCTAACCAATGAGGGCATGGCGACCTCGATGAGTTCGTAACCAGTGTGCTCCAGAACCTCGCTCATGCTGACCGTAACAGTCGAGCCGTGAAGTTGATAGCGAACGCTAAACGCGACGGCAGGCTCTTGCTGAACGTTTACAGTAAAGTGAAACTCGACTTCTGCGGCCTTACTTCGAACGGAATCAGCCTTCAGCGAAACCGTGGGGAATTGCCACGGAGTTTTTCGGCATACGGTCGCAGTCATCGGCTGTCCGAATCCCTCGCCGCGGAATCTACTCTTCAATGTGATTAGCCGGTATTCATAAGGCAGCCCATCTTCACCGTCGAGCACGATCTCCATTGTTTCCGATTTCAGCACGATCGGCTTCGCGGGAGACTTCCTCTCCGCCGACGCGATCTCGAGCGCATGAGCAACCAAATGCGGCGTTGCACACACGAGCGCGGTACCGCCGGCGATCCGAAGAAACGCGCGACGATCGAGTTGATCGTGTTTGTCCTGGTTCATTGATTCTCCGGAATTTGGCAATTATCGATTCCTGGGGGCAGTCTGTTGCATCGACGACAGGGAAGTCTTCCACTCCTCGTTCATGATCAGGAACGCCCCAAGCCCGTGAAAGTCATTTACATTGCGCTTGCGGCCGTAGTAGTAGGCGAGATCGCCAACGTTCGTACCTTCACAAATGTCGCTGATGTTCACCAGCCCATCCTCGCCCATAGAAACCTTGGACATGACTCCGCGATATCCACGCTCAGCTACCGCTTTGTATTTCTTGCTGACGTATCCACGTTTTACTGCAACGTCGATGATGTAGGTGTACATACTGGAACTCGATGTTTCCTGCCAGTTGTTCGGGTCCTGCGTTTTGTCGACGATCTGGTACCAGAGCCCTGTTTTCGGGTCCTGATATCTTGCGAAATCCTTCACCATTCGTTCAACGATCCGGATTAATTTTTTGCGGTTGGGGTGATCCTTTGGAAGCGCGTCGAGAATATCTACCGTCGCCATTCCGAACCAACCGATAGCGCGGCACCAGAAGTAAGAAGAATGGTGCGAGCCCGGCAGTGCCCACTTTTGCGTTCCGCTCTCGTCGTAAGCGTGATAAAGCAGGCCGCCCTTGGGATCCTTCAGGTGACTGTAGTAAACGAGGATCTGCTTCGTAGCTTCATCGTCAGCGTACTTGGCATCGTTCAGTGTCCGTCCGTACCGGACGAGGAAAGGCATACCCATGAAGATCCCATCTCCCCATAGCTGCCACTGCCGGCTCGGTACGGTTGCGTGCCAGAATCCTCCGTCTGTCGTCCGCGGATAATCGTCGAAGCGATGCCGGAATACTTCGAGAGCCTTCTTGTATTTCTCTTCGCCGGTTTCGTCGTAAAGAATGATGAGCAGATTGGCCGGCAGTACGTAGTCGAGCGCGTTGATTTCTCGGTCCAACTTTCCGTTTTCGTCAATATGAGTGTCAATCCACTGCTTGACATAACTTAGATAGCGAGGATCATGGGTCCGCTTGTAGACAAGGTACTGCCCAAACAGATACAAAGAACGCGCGTATCCCCATCCGCCGAACTTCGTCGCATCCGGGTAGCGCGCGAGAGTCGAGTCAACCAATGCCTTCGACCAGTCGCTCGGTATTTGACTAGATTGACTCGCGATCGAGCTGGCAGATTGAGCCTGTGACTCAAAGGTACTTACATTCAGGAATACAGTCGCGAGCAAAACAGCTAAGCAGGATTGTCGAGTCATGCTGGATTTGGACTTATTTCAACCAAGATCAGCGAACAAAAATGCCGAGACGCTGCGCTTGATCAAGAATTTTTCCTCTTCATTCATGGATTTGTCTCCGTGTCTGTCTTAACGGCGCTGACCGCTAGCGGAAATGCGCGCGCAGCAGCACAACGCCGTGACTGGGAACAAGAGTGGAGTACTCTTCCTTTTGAGCCGGGAGATCACTGTGTTTCCAGAGATCCCGCACCTTCAGCTTCTTGGGCGCCTGCTGAACGCCGACCTGCGTCCAGTTGAATGAGACTTCCGCATCGTTGTCGGCTCGATTAAACAGACCGATAGCCTTATCGCCGTTGGCAAGTTCGCGAACCCAAACTTCCTGGCCACCTGTTTGAGAAACACGCGTAGCCTGTTTTCCGGCCTTGTCCTGGTCAATTGCGATCACTTCGCGATCAGTCAGGATGTCGCGCGTGGCCGGTGTCATATTCCGAATGTCATTACCAGCCAGCAATGGCGCTGCCAGCAATGACCACAAACTCATATGCGTCTTGTATTCGGTGTCCGTCATGCCGCCGTTGCCCACCTCCAGCATGTCCGGATCGTTCCAATGTCCCGGGGAGGCGAATGGTGCAAGGTCCGCCTGGTTGAATCCAATCTTCGACATCGAATCCCAGGTGTCACGAATATCGCCTGTAGTGCGCCAGAGATTTCCGCCGACTGCAGGTCCCCATTTCCAGACATCGTTTCGTCCGTATTGACAAAGGCTGTAGATGATCGGGTGTCCGCTGGCGAGGAGCGCATCGCCCATCTTTTGGTAGACGGCTTGCATTTCCTCGTCACTGTAGAGGTTTCGGGCGCCGCACCAGTCGTATTTCAAGTAGTCAATGCCCCACTTCGCGTATGTCTTCGCGTCCTGCGCTTCGTGCGCGTAACTACCTTCGTATCCGGCGCAGGTGTTGGGTCCGGGCGAAGAATAGATACCGAGTTTCAGCCCTTTGCTGTGGACGTAATCCGCGAGAGCCTTCATGTCGGGAAACTTCCTGTTGCTCTCAATATTTCCTTCGGCGTCACGGCCGGCTTCCCATGTATCGTCAATATTGATGTACTGGTAGCCGGCATCCCGCATACCGCTGCTCACCATCGCATCGGCAATTTCGCGTACCACCTGGTCATCCACGCGGCTCTTGAAGTAGTTCCAACTGTTCCAGCCCATCGGCGGAGTTCTCGCCAGGCCGTTGTCGCGGACAGGATGGAGCGAGGGAGGATCGATACGGGGAGGCATAGCGCCCTCTCCAGCTTCCGTTCGATGTGCGACTAACTCGGTGAGAGGGGCATCGGGCCGCCGCCGAGTCGAAAGATGAAGTTCGTCGCCCACCAGCTTCCCCTCGTAAACGACATGACGTTCGTTTCTCCCGTCTTTCATGGTTCCGGTGATCGTGAAGTTATCGGAGTTTCCGGAACTCTCAGCGATTGTGTAGAAGAACTGCGTTACGCGAATGGAGCCGCTAATCCGATCACCCTCTTGCTTGAGGTTGAAATATGACTTCTGAACCGTCCCGTCGTTTCGTGGTGACTCAACCACCCAATTTCCAGTCACATCAGCCGCGAAACAGGAAGCTCCAAGAAGCAAAGAAAGAAATAGCTGTTTCATTAACTCAGTCCGCTCGTGAAAATTATTCTGTTGTTTCGACAGCAGACCGTGCGGGAAGCTCCAGCTTCTGTGGGGCGAAATTTGTAGGCACGATTCTGCAGGTTCAAACGCGACTGGCGCACCTTACACGATCGATCACCTCATTTCAATATAGAAAAATTTCAGTTCACATAGTGAAATATGTTTTAAGAGCGGACGCGTACGATGTTGGCGGCTGGTCCGCTGACCGCCGTAGAAGCCTTCGACAGGTCTCCACCATCGATCACAACCGCGGAGCCGTCGTTGCCCTCTGCCTGCAAGAAGACCTTGGCGGGCGTTAGCAGGCGAACCGAACTCAGAAGAACGTCGCGAGTGCCGATGAACCTGAGCACGGACTCCTCTTCTTTCGTCCCTTGCACGCTCAGGCCGTTGATGCCGGCATCCACGACGTGATCAAAAACGATCGCGGGTCTGGCTTCGGCGGCCGCTATCTCGAATCGCACGTTCTGCAACGATAGTGCACGCACATTTCGCGCAAAGAGCGCGTAAGACGGAAATATCCCGGCAGCATAGTATTCGCCAACTATCTTCGGAACGTCGCGAACGGCGGCTTCTTCCGCAGTGCCGCCGCCCGGAAAGACGAGGTGAACGTCATTGAGAGTGATTCGCTCAAGCGTGCCTTCCACCGCATTCAGCCCGATACAGGACTTGATCTCGCCTGGGTTATAGCGGCTCACGAATGTAACGTCCGGCAGAGGCTCGGGCACAACCACAGTCCCGTGGATTCCCGAGAACAAAATGTTCCGCACGATCCCCGGCTCCCGATTCTCTTCGCTGTCCTGAGAACCCTGTCGCCGAAATCCTGGTCCAATCTGAATCGAAATAGGGCCAGTTACATTCCGCATCACGATGTTGGAAAAGATCATGTTCTCAAAACGGGATCCCGGCCCGCAGCGCATCTTGATTGGGCAACCGTAGGTCTCGTTAATTACACAATTCGATACGACGATGTTCTCGGCAATCCCTCCTCCAAAACGGAACACTGACCATCGCGTACTGAATGTAGAGTTTGTAACCGTCACCCATTTGCAGCTTCCGAACAGTGCACATGCATCGTCCTGGCTCTGTACGTCACAGTTGTCCACATGAACGTACTCACAACTAATGAAGTGAAATCCGTCATTGTTATGGTTCACGCGGTTGTAGATATGCAAACCTTCGAACTTCGCATATGAGGACTGGATGACTCGAATCGAATGGAATGCGCTGGCTTTGAGAAAGATGTCACGAACCGCGAGATTCCTACACCGATAGAAAAGCAGATGGTACGGACGCTGAGCGCCGCCTCGGCCGGACGGCGGCGGAACACCACGCTCCGGGCTACGGAACTGTTCACCCTGGCCATCAATCGTGCCGTTTCCGTCAATCGTGATGTTCTCGGCTTCAACTGCGAATATCAGCCCAACGTTGCCATCTCCAAGCGTCGAATCACCACGCAGCGGGATCGCGTCTGCGGCGTAATACTGCTTCCCATCCGCGCTGCCGGTAATCTGCGCCGAAGCGGCAAGATGCAGCCTGACATTACTCTTCAACTGCACCGTACCGATAATGTAGCTCCCCGCAGGAACCAGCACGGTACCGCCCATCTCGCGATTACACGTATCAATCGCTTTCTGGAACGCCGCAGTGTCGAGGACCTTGCCGTCACCCTTGGCGCCAAAGTCGCGAACATTGTAGGTACGGGCGCCGGCTGTCTCATCATTGCCTGCGCTGGGAGTTTGAGCTTCTGCGCTCCGCAGACCCATCAATCCCGAGCCAATCGATGCGGCTGCAGCGGAGACCATCCACTTGCGACGCGAAACAGTGTTGTCATTCGATGAAGACATCGGGGCCTCTACGTTTTAAAATATGAAATCAATATTTTCTTGATTGAACTGTTCGATTCAGTTGTTATACCGTATTTGTCGTTTCATCGTATGTGCCGGACCCTTTCCCTAGTAATTCTTCCGCGGCCTTGTTCTCATCTTTATTCACCTACTTTTGTATCCACCAACCGACGGCGCTCCGTGCGCTTCAAGAGCTCACGTCGATTCATCAGACACACTCTTTCACTACGTTTGCCGGTCGGTCAGTGGAGGCCGTCTGCCACTCAGATCAGTCTGCCGGACCATCTTGTTTGCAAACCATGTTGTTTCGGAGGAAATTGGCAATGAGAAGCAATCAAGCGCAGGTCACACTGGGAGTCATGATGCTCCTACTGGGAACAGCCAGTCTAATAGCTCAAACTTCTTCCTGGGCCGTTTTGGGAACTGATAATCGTCTGCATTACGGAGCTGATGCGAACGGCAACCGAATCATGGATTTCTCCTCTGCGGGTTACGGCGGAGGGGGCGTTCAAATACCCAACGCTCCGGTCCGTGTCACGGTTGCTCCAACTGGAGCAGACGACACGGCTGCAATTCAATCCGCGATCGACAGCGTCTCGGCATTGCCGCTGGATAACAAAGGCTTCCGCGGTACAGTGCAGCTCGAAGCAGGGAATTACAACGTGAGCAGCACGCTCAACATTGCAGCAAGTGGAGTGATACTCCGCGGCTACGGCAGTGGCGATGGCGGGACTACTTTCACCATGACGGGTCCTCCGTTCTTATTCCTAAAAATTGCGGGTTCGGGCTCAGCGCAAGCCGTGGGCAGCTCGGCTTCCATCACCGACGCGTATGTCCCGGCAGGAGCCACTTCATTCGACGTGAATGACGCCTCAGGTTTCAGCGTCGGAGATACTGTGCTCATCAAGCGCATCGTGACCGCCGCCTGGATTCATTTCATGGGTATGGACACGCTCGTCCGCAGCGGTCAGCCGCAAACCTGGATCTCGCCCGGTACGAGCATCACGACCGACCGCGTGATCGCGGCGATAAATGGCAACCACATCACGCTCGATGTCCCGCTCACCGATAACCTTGACTCGCAGTTCGTGAATCCCCCGGGCGTAACCGTCACCAGGTACACCTTCCCGGGACGCATATCGCAGGTTGGAGCGGAGGGCTTTGCCGTCATCGCTCATCCACAGAACGTCGACATCACCAAGCCGCAATACAACGGTCTGAACATGAGCGCTGTCTTGAACGGATGGTTGCGCGACATCATCTTCAAGGACACCCAGAACACGATTACGGTCAGCGGCAACGTTAAGCAGGTGACTTTCGATCGGGTGAATGTTCAGCATACGGTTACTCACACCGGCGACGGTCCAGCAGACTTTGCGGTTAGCGGCACCCAGATTCTCGTGAACAAGTGTTCCGTTACGGGAAAGGGAGGCACTTGGGCGGCGGTGACGCAATCGCACGTCACAGGACCGGTGGTGCTGCTGAATTTCTTTGCCGACGATCGCGGCTTCGATCCGCATCAGCGATGGGCGACCGGTCTGTTGTGCGATAACTGCACGTTCAGCAACTCCCATACCGCCGATAAGGCGGGAGTTGCGTATTCCGATCGCGGCAATCTCGGGTCCGGCCAAGGTTGGGATGCAGGATGGAGTGTCGCTTGGAACGTGAACTCCACTACTTTTCTAATCCAGCAGCCGCCTGGAGCCAATAACTTCTGCATCGGATGCGTGGGGACGATCCTGACCGAGGCAGAACCGGGTAGATCGTCACCACCAGTTCCGAATGGGATCTACGATTCCTATGGCGTTCGAGTGAGGCCTTCGAGCTTGTACCTGGAGCAACTTTGTGAGCGCCTGGGACCGGACTCGGTAGCGAAGATTGGATACGGAGGAAGCTGCGCTCCTGGCGATTGGGCACAAGCTACTCAATGAATTTGCTCCGCTCTTCGGCGGAATGGAGACCACAAGTGCCCTCGTCCTTCGATGTACGCCACCATGCCGCAATAGAGACCGAGTAGCGGGATCTGTATTGTTCCGACTGCAAATCATTGCGTCGATCACGGCGTTTGATGCCGCTTCGCGTTTGCGTTGCAGCAATCCTCGGCAAAAAAAAAATGTGCAAATTTGGACGCCGGACTAGCGATAGTTATGCATTCTGCCGCTGGAGGATCTCCAGCACATCCTTGGGGTGTCGTGAGACATCCGCCGCCCACATTCCGAAACCGCCGTGTGTGTTCACGGCGGTCACCCACTCCGCAAGAAATTGCCGTTTCGTTTGTTGTTGCTGATCGTCTTGTCCCTTCACTTCAAGAATCAGCATTTTCCCATTGGTGAGCTTCACCAGATAATCCGGTCTGAATTTGTGAATCACACCTTTAAATGAATAGGTGATCTCAAAGTTGAGATGGTCGTTCTTCACCCACGCGCGCACGTTGTTGTTGCGATCGAGTTCGATCGCTTCGTTGGCCTCCCAACGGCTGTCGTAAACGCACATGTTTATGTGTGAGCGTTTGGTGTGTTCGCAGGCTTTGCCGGTATACCAGGGCAGCATGTCGCTCGTGGATCGGATGGGCACGACGACGCGCGGCGTCTTCACCAAACCAGACTCGATGGCATCATTGAGACCGAAGTCGCTCACGATCCAGCCGAACAGCGTTTCTTCTCCGCTCTTGCGACCCGTAGGAGCGAAAGGGGTCGCGGTCATGTCGTAGCACATGAGAATGCCTCGAGCGCTGTGGATGCGATCGAGTCCACCAACCCACTTCGTGGCTTCTTTTAACTCATCCTTCGAAATGCCCGCGATCTTCACTTTTGGTGGTACACGCCAGGCGTGATGCGCTTCATCATTGATGACGAGAATGTTCTCCGCAGTCGCCATCTCCCCTAGAACTTCGCGAACGTAAGCCTCGTCGCTGAGAGCCCCGCGCTTATCGACGCTACGACGTTTGGCTATTTGTTCGTCGCTCTCCCAATCCAGCTTGTGCCAATTACGAACAAGCACGCGGCAGCTTTGCCCTTGCCGCAGCTTGTCTTCGAGACCCGGAGGTACGATTTGGAATTCAGCATAGTAATTTCCGGAGCTGCCGGGGACGAGCACTTCCAACCGATTCCTCACCGTCAGGCCGGGCGCAATCACGAGAATGTTTTTCGAGAAGCGCTTGTCCTGCGGATAGGTGACCTTTTCAGCACCTGCCAGGCGATCAGCATCGACATCAGGATGGTTTTTCCTGATCCGGTTGCCATCTTGGCGCAGAGGCGAGTAAATGGCCCACCGTCGCCGGGAATCTTGATGCCAACGCGCTCGGACTCAGGCGATTCGGCGAGCCACATGAGCGTTTCGATCGCCTCAAGCTGACAAAAGAAGAATCGACGGAAGCTCTCGCGCTGCTCGCGATCGCGCCAGTGCTTCAGTAAGCGCTTTGTAATGCCGGTCGCGCCGGGATAGTCGGCCTCGCGCCACGCTTTCACGCGTGGACCAATTTGGTTGACGAGCGGCAGCTCGATGAATTCGCCGGGATCGTCAAAGGACTTCGACGCTTCCGAAGCACGTACATAACCAGCGGGACGGCGCCCCGGCTCGCGCGTAAACCTGCGCGTCTCGCGATCGTATTTCCAATGCTCGGTCGGCTCCTCGTACGGAGAAGTAATGATGAGCTGATCGATCGTCGCACTTGCTGCTGACGTGGCCGTAGTCATCCGCTGATGAGCCTTAATTCTCAAACAACTTTGTCATCCTGAGCCAAGGAGCGAAGCGACGCCGGCGAAGGACCTTGTGTTTGCTTTTGCCGTTGCTTTTGCTTTTGCAAAAAACAACCGCAACCCCAACCGCAAGGTGCTTCGGCATTCGCCTCAGCATGACAAAGTTTTATTTAGTTCACGTCTACTTATTTAGTTCACGTTTTTTTATTTAACTACACACACTTTGTTTTATTTAACTCACGCTTTGTCATCCTGAGCCAAGGAGCGAAGCGACGCCGGCGAAGGACCTTGTGTTTGCTTTTGCGGTTGCATTTGCCTTTGGTTTTGTTGTTGCCTCGCTCTGCCCTCATACGGCGGAATCGGCACAACAAAGTCGAGCCCGTATTTCTCTTCCCACTCCGCCATCAGATCGCGCCATTTCGGATTAATCGTCTCTACCAAAGCATTCTTCTTCGCCCGCGTCCATCCCTTGATCTCCTTCTCCCGGCGAATGCAGAGATGGACATCGGCGAACTCCTCGTAATATACGAGTCGAAAAGCGCGATACTGCGCAGTAAAGCTGCGCTTGTCCTCCCGCGACCGATGCTCATTCACGCGATCAATCACGCAGTTCGTCATGCCGGTGTAAAGCGCTCGACGAGAACTGCTGTTCAGCATGTAAACGAAAAAGCGATAGTCGCGCATAAAAACCAAAACCAAGCCCAACGGCAACAGCGACCACAACTGCAACCACAACTGCAACCGCAACCGCAACTGCAACTGCAACCACAAGGTGCTTCGGCATTCGCCTCAGCATGACAAAGTTTTATTTAGTTCACGCCTTTTTATTTAACTCACGCTTTGTCATCCTGAGCCAAGGAGCGAAGCGACGCCGGCGAAGGACCTTGTGTTTGCTTTTGACGTTGGTTTTGCTTTTGCTCTTGCTCCTGCAAAACCAACAACACCTCAGCACGGTTATTTAATTTCCACCACCTTCAAACTCTCAATGCCGCGATCGTCGATCACCTTCACCGCAATGCGCTTGTAATCTCCAGCTTCGAACGGCAACGACACGGTCTTGCGATATTGCTCGATCAGCTCGGGATCGATTTCAGCCTTTAAGTTCCGCGCCAACTTAGCCCAGCCCTCGTCGTCTGCTGCCATGGGAAAGAACACCTGCCGAGGATAGAGGCTGCGCCCGTCGTAATCGGTGTCGAGCAGCCACATGGCAATCTTCGAAGTGTCGCCGGAATCGATCGTGCCAGTGCGCGTGTTGTAGTAGTCGAAGCCGTGTACTTCCACTTCCCATTTGCCTTTTTGCTCGCCGCTGTTGATCGGTCGCAGTTCCACATCGGGACGTCCGACGAACCAGAAGCCCTGATTGCTGGCGCGCTTCTTCTTGAGGTCTTCGGTGAGCAGGTCGGCATTCATCTGCGCCGTAAGGAAAGTCATGCCGGTTTTTTCTTTCGTCAGCTCGTCGATGTCCTTGGCGGCTTCAGGATCGAACTCGAAGGCGGCAAAGACGATGATTGCCGGTTTGGGAATCAGCGTACGCGCCTCTTCCCACGCAAGCTCCACCTGACGTTGTTCGAGCAGGCTGTACGCCGGCCCGAAGGAGATCACGACGCGCTCAGGTTTCGCTCCTTTGGTTTCAGCATCGGCATGGAGCCAGCGCGTGTACCTCTGATGTTTAGGAGAACGAATGAGTTAATCACAGATTCGCGCGTTAGGAAACATCAGGATCGTTGCGATTCTTTTGAAGATTCAAGAGATCAAGATTCCAGAGAAGAGAAGTTGCAGGCGGCGGCAGCTCTCGATTTCTCGGTTGGCGGTCTGGGATTGGAGAGAGAATGGATGCCGGAGGATTTCAGACATGGCACAAGATGTTTCGAAAGGTCCGTCGTCGGAGCGCAGCACAGGTCAGGGAAACCAGAAACTCAACTTCCGTTGTGCCGACGTTGGCGCTAAGGATTGCACTTGGCAGACGAGCGGGAGCAGCGAAAGCGAGATCCTGAAACAAGCGGAACAGCATGCTCGCCAGGCTCACAACATGACCATGGACGAGAACACGCGGAATAAAGTGCGGTCGGCGATTCGTCCACAGGCGGCGTAAAGAAGCCGCGAAGCCGCGGAGTTACGAAGCTTCGGAGCTTAACGGCAACAGCAAGAGCAACGGCAAAACCAGCAAGACCGTCTTCAGCCTCCAGACGCCCCATCTGCAGTGGGGCGTTTTGCTTGTGGGGGAAGAAACGGCTCTTCGCAAAGGCAACAATAAAACAAAGCTTCCGGCTATCCGCCATGGGCTTGCCAAAACAACTCAAGAATCGAGCCGCCAATCCATGTTAATTAACGAACCGTTCTCACGTCTCGAACGTATATGGCGGGGAGAGCTGCTAGCTACTAGCTGCCAGCCAAAGCAACGACAGGAAACCGGCATTCAGCAGTCGGCAATCAGCATTCCCTGAGTCCCGGTAGGTGTCACACTCTTTTATTCATGTCACGGAAGGCATCGAGACGTGTCGTCCCTCTAAGACTCGAATCATTTGAGCTCTCTACCCAGGAATTCGTCCTGGGCTTTCACATTTCGTGCCTCCGGCACTTGGGCGCTGCGGCAGCCAGCAAATCGGCTAAAGCGCCGCGGAAAAAGTGGGGGCGCACAGTCACAATTTGTGACAGACTTTCGCTGCTCTTTCCGCTGTTACCGGCGTCGGCTCGGCAGAAAATGGCTGCAAACCGCTGATGGGAATGCAGTTGGACTCATTTTCCCGGACATCGCTGTTTTTTCGCTGGTCCGCGGGCAAAATTTGCAGATTTTGGGCGGAATTCGATGATTTTGCGTTTTCGTTCTTTCGAATTCGCTGTAAATTTCGCTGTTCGGCGAACAAGCTGCCAACTGCTGGCCGCTAGCTACTGGCGCAGACAACGGCAACGGGAAAGAAGTTACCGGCGGTCGGTACCGGCTGCCGGTCAACCATATCGCTGACCTTTGCGATTGTCCGTTCGCTTTTCGCGAGTCGAACCGGCCTGATGATCGTCTTTGACAAAGCCGGGAGGCTCGTCTAGTTTCCTGTACATTCAAAAAATGAAAACGGTTTCAGTTAAAGGGTGTGAATGGGGGATCTGAAGAAACTGCGCGAGGAGGTGCTGGAGGCGAATCTTGACCTGGTTCGTCAGGGGCTGGTGCTGTACACGTTTGGGAATGTGAGCGGCGTCTCTCGCGAGGATGGCGTGGTGGTGATCAAGCCCAGCGGGGTGCCGTATGAGAAGCTGCGTCCGGAGGACCTGGTCGCGACCGATCTCAAGGGGAAGGTGCTGGGGGGAACGCTGCGGCCGTCTTCCGATTTACCGACGCATATCATCTTGTACAATGCTTTTCCCGGTATTGGCGGGGTGGCGCATTCGCATTCGGCGTATGCGACTTCGTGGGCCCAGGCGCGGCGTCCGATTCCGTGCTTTGGCACGACCCATGCCGATTATTTCCACGGCGCGGTACCCGTTACCGAGTCGATGACCGAGAGTGACATCTCGGCCAATTACGAGGAAAATACCGGACATACGATCGTAAAAACATTCAGGGGCATTGACCATGAATCAATCCCCGCCGTTCTCGTGGCAAATCATGGTCCTTTTGCGTGGGGGCCTGACGCAAAATCCGCAGCTCACAATGCCGTGATTGTGGAAGCCGTGGCGCGTATGGCCTATTTCACAATCGGCATCAATCCCGATGCGCAATCCATCGGCCGCGGGCTGCACGACAAGCACTTCTTCAGAAAACACGGACGCCATGCCTACTATGGGCAGGTACGCAATTCGAACGAAGGACAATAAATGAACCCAATTCCGGCGATGTTTGTCGCTGAGCGATTGGTGCGCCTGTCGGGTGTCGATCTGGCCATCATCGCGATTTACTTCCTGCTGGTCCTGGTCATCGGCTTTTACCTGAAGCGCTTCGCCAACACCGGCGAAGACTTCTTCCTTGCCGGACGCGAGATGACGTCGTGGGTCGCAGGATTGGCGTTCGTCTCCGCAAACCTCGGCTCGCTGGAACTGCTGGGCTGGGCCGGATCGGCGTACCAATACGGGATCATGGCGGCGCACTGGTACTGGATCGGCGCCATTCCCGCTATGGTCTTCCTGGGATTGGTGATGATGCCGTTCTACTACATCTCCAAGACCCACTCCGTGCCGGGATATCTGCAATTGCGTTACGGCTCTGCTGCCAGTGGATTGAGCGCGATTACGTTCGCCTTCATGACCATTCTCATGTCGGGCGTAAATATGTACGCCATGGCCGTGGTCATGAAAGTAGTTCTGGGTTGGGACATTCACTTCAGCATTTGGGTTTCGTCATTGACCGTAGGCATTTACGTTGCGGCCGGTGGATTGTTCTCCGCAATCTTCAACGAAGTTCTACAGTTTTTCCTGATCTGGTTCGGCGCATTGCTGATTCCTATTTTGGGATTAGTCGAGAGCGGTGGATGGGCGGGCATGGTGGCGCGTATCCATCAGAACTTCCCAGGACAGAATTTCACCCACATGTGGGGACCGATGGGGTCGCCTGCCAATAATCCCATGGGCATTTCCTGGATCGGCATTGTCTTCGGACTGGGGGCGGTGCAATCGATGGGCTACTGGACGACCGATTTTCTGGTTGTTCAGCGCGTGCTTTCCGCGAAAGACATTCGTTCAGCGAAGATGGCTCCCATTATCGGTTCGTTTTTCAAGATGGCGGTGCCGTTGATCGTCATTGTTCCTGGATTGCTTGGCCGCGCGGTGTTGCCCATGCACCTGGTTCCTGCGAGTGCTGTGCAGGCGGGGCAGTACAGCTATAACGAAGTGCTTCCGCTCATGCTCGCGCGCTATTGCGGACCGGGTCTTCTCGGATTGGGAATCACCGCGTTGGTTGCTGGTTTCATGGCGGGAATGGCGGGCAACGTGAGCGCGTTCGCTACGGTTTGGACGTATGACATCTACCGTCCATTCCTTAACAAGACTGCCCCCGATCAACACTATGTTTCGATGGGACGTTGGTGCACGATCATTGGCCTCATCATAAGTATCGGCACCGCCTATCTGGTGATGGGTTTCGCCAGCATCATGGATTACGTTCAGGCGCTGTTCGGATTTTTCATTGCGCCACTCTTCGGGACCGTGCTGTTGGGCATGTTGTGGAAGAGGGTCACGGCTGCGGCTGGATTTTGGGGATTGCTGGCGGGAACAGTCTCGTCGGTCACCATGTTCTGCCTTATGAAGTTCGATCCGACCCACTGGGTACGCGTCTTTGCACTATCACCTTTGGCTCAGGCCTTAGCGCAGGACATGTATCAGGCGCTATGGTCTTGTGTGACGTGCGTTGTTGTGACTGTATTGGTGACTTTGGTGACAAAACCGAAACCCGACGAGTCACTCCGCGGACTGGTGTACAGCCTTACAGAAAAAGCGCACGAGGAGCATGTGAGCATGCTGCACCGTCCTTTCGTCTGGGGCATGGTCGCGCTGGCTGTGCTCGTAATTCTGCAAATCATTTTCTGGTGAGAATATGGCGACGGAAAAACATCGCATCATTCCGGTCTGGTTTTTTGTGGGACTCCTCCTCTTTATTTATGGAGTGCTCATCTTGGTTAGCGGGCTTACAGAATGGTCTCATCCTCCCGACACAGTGCTCTCGAATTTGCACGCGGCTGTCTGGTGGGGCGCGCTGCTCATTGTTCTGGGTGGCATCTACTGTCTGATGTTCCGTCCGAAGGACAACACCTAAGTCAGTACCGCCCGCGGTAGCGGGTGGGTGAGTGACTGACCCGTCTGCTACCGCAGACGGTACTGACCGCACGGGGCTCACTGATGTCCATCGTAGCTGGAGTCGATTTTGGAACACTGAGTGTCCGCGTGTCGCTGGTAGATAGCGAGCGCGGATTACTCGACTCGGCAATTGCCGAATATCCGCTGCACCGCCGCCGCGACGATCCCGAATACGCGACGCAATCGCACGAGGATCATCTGCGCGCCCTGGCTTCAGCGATGCGCGATGTGCTGAAGAAAGCCGGCGTTTCTGGGGATCAGGTTGCAGCCATCGCGCTCGACACCACGGGCTCCTCCGTCATTCCTGTCGATAAAAACATGCAGCCCCTCGGTGAGTACTACTTGTGGTGCGACCATCGCGCCAAAGGCGAAGCCGAGGAGATCACCAATGCTGCGCACCGCGAAAAGCTGAAGGCAATTGAGTGGTGCGGCGGCGTCTACTCGTCGGAGTGGGGATTCTCAAAGCTCCTGCACTGGCTGCGCCACAATCCTGACAAGCGCGCGCAGTTCGCTTCCGCATTCGAGCATTGCGACATGATCGCCGCCACGCTGTGCGGCATTACCGATCCAGCCAAGGTCAAGCGCAGCATCTGTGCCATGGGTCACAAGTGGCTGTGGAATGCCGATTTGGGAGGACTGCCGCCGGAAGAGTTTCTCGTAAAAGTCGATCCGCTGCTCGCCGGAGTCCGCGGAAAACTGCAGGGCGAGTACGCTACTTCCGATCAGATCGAGGGCAAGCTCTCGCCGCACTGGGCAGAGAAGCTGGGTCTCAAAGCAGGAATTCCCATTCCGGTCGGGGCCTTCGACGCGCACTGGGATGCCATTGGCGCGGGATGCCGCACTGACGACATGGTGAACGTGGTCGGCACATCTACCTGCATCATCGGCATCACGCCATCGGTGAATTTGGTACCCGGAGTTTGCGGAGTTGTGCAGGGTAGCGTCCATCCCGGTCGGACTGGCATTGAAGCGGGGCTGTCTGCTGTTGGCGATATTTTCAATGCAATTGCAACCCGGGCGGGCACAGATGTCGCCACGCTCACCAAAGGACTAGAGAGTTATCGCGCCGGACAGACTGGTCTGCTCCGCCTCACGTGGGACAACGGAGATCGCACCGTCCTGGTGAATCCCAATCTTCGCGGTATCACGCTGGGCTGGAACCTGCAAAGCACGGCGGCAGACGAATTGTTTGCTGCGATTGAAGGCACAGCCTTCCACACGCGCGTGATCCTTGATCGTATGGCAAAGCACGGCGTAATGATCAAGCGTGTAATCAATGCCGGCGGCATTCCGCAGAAGAATGATGTGCTGAATCGCGTGTATGCAAACGTTCTCGGACGGCCCGTCCTAGTGCCGGCGAAGTCGGTTGTGAGCCTCGGCTCTGCTATCTTTGCGTTTCTCGCTGCTGGGACGTTCAAGACAGTGGAGGAGGCGCAGGATAAAATCTGTCCGCCGAACAAAGTATTTGAACCCGATCGCAGCGAGCAGCCCTTTTACGAGCGTCTGTACAAGGTCTACAGCAGACTTTATTTCGACTTCGGACAACGCAGCGGCGTCTTCGGCGACGTGCTGCCGGCGCTGATCGAAGTCGCAGCTTCGCAGTCCAAAGCAGAACCGAAACGCAGTTCAGCCACTACGGAGAGCGCAAACTAATGCCAGTCTTTTTCAAAACAACTTTCGGGATGTTACTTTGCTTAACTATGTGCGCCGCTACCCTGGAAGCAAAGACCAGCGTCATAAAAAAGCCATTCGGCAAAATGCCCGACGGCACTCAGATCGATGCCTATACCCTCAGTGAAGGCAAGATTGAGGCGCGCATCATTACTTATGGCGGAATCGTGGTGTCGCTCAAAACTCCGGATAAGTCAGGAAAAGTGGATGACATCGTTCTCGGCTTCGACACTCTCGACGAATATGTGAAAGTGAGCAACGCCCCGGGAAATCCATTCTTCGGAGCGCTGATTGGCCGCTATGCTAACCGCATTGCCAACGCGGAATTCAAGCTAGAAGGTAAGGAGTACCACGTTCCAGCGAACGACGGGAAGAACTCGCTGCATGGCGGTCCACATGGATTCAACAATCAGGTGTGGAAAGGCAAAGAGATCCCCAACGGCGTCGAGCTTACCTACCTGAGCAAGGACGGCGAAGCCGGCTATCCTGGCAATCTCTCGGTCACAGTGCGCTACACGCTGAGCAACTCGGCGCTCCACATCGATTACTCTGCGACGACCGATAAACCGACTGTACTGAACCTGACCAACCACTCATATTTCAATCTCGCCGGACAAGGCAATGGCGACATTCTCAATCACGAGTTAACGCTACATGCTTCCAAGTTCACGCCTGTCGATTCCACGCTCATTCCGACCGGAGAGCTTCGCCCAGTTGCGAATACGCCATTTGATTTTTTGAAACCTCATCGTGTAGGCGAGCGCATCAATGTTGATGACGAGCAACTGAAGATTGCCAAGGGATACGACCACAATTGGGTCATCGACTCTCAAGGTGCAGGCAAACTCACCACCGCTGCCGAAGTTTATGAGCCGACCACCGGTCGCGTGCTGCGCGTATCGACCACACAGCCCGGCGTCCAGTTCTACACCGGCAACTTTCTTGATGGAACGTTAAAGGGGAAAGGCGGAAAAACATACGTTCATCGTGGCGGACTTTGCCTGGAAACGCAGCACTTTCCGGATTCGCCGAATCACCCGAAGTTCCCGACGACGGAGCTTAAGCCGGGACAGCGATTCCACCAGGTGACCGTGTTTAGCTTCTCGACGCGGTGAATCCGAAGAAGTTTCAGAATCGGCCAGGGATGCACATGAGAAGTCCCGAAGCGGATCCTGCTGGTCTTGAAGGACGAGTCTTAGCGGATCCCTACGCCCGGCCTGCGCCACACGATCTGCAGCTTTTCGGCTTCGACGATCTTCTGGATTTGTCCGCGGGCGTAGTTGGACCACGCGCCTACTGGGTCCATCTTCACATAGGCGCGCCAGTGGGGAAGGGCTTTGCGCGACCGGCGCAGGCGTTCGTAGGCTAGCGCGAGATTGTAGTGAGCGTCGGCGTAACTGGGTGAGATCAGGATTGCGGTGCGATATGCTTCGACCGCTTCGTTAAGCCGTCCGGTTTCGTCGAGGACATTGCCGAGATCGAAATAAGCGAGCGCGTAGCGGGAATCGATCTCGATCGCACGGCGGTAATGGCGTTCGGCTTCGCGGTAGTTCTGCTGGTTGTAGTAGATCGTTCCCAAATTGATACAGGCGGCCGCGTGTTTGGGATTGAGTTCGAGCACTCGCTTGTACATCTCGAGCGCTTCCTGCTGCCGCTCTGGGCTTTCCTCCATCGCGACTGCAGCGACAAACAGATCAGCAGGATTCTCCACCAGGCGTGGCTGATTAATCCGTGCTTCGACCAGTTTGGGACGATCGAAATCGAGGAGAAATTGTCCGGCCAATGGATCGAGTTCGTGTCCTTGATGCCGGAACGTCAGGCGCGATCCGTGCGAGGAGATACCAGCCTCAAGGAGAGGATTCTCCATGCCGGAAACCTGGCGCTGCATAGCGTCGATCGATGCGCGAATCGTACCCGGACGAACTTTCTTGGCGCGCAGCTCGCTCAATTTTTTGATTTGAAGAAGGTCGTAAAAGGAATAGCTTTCCGCTGCTGCGATCAGCCCCGCCCGCTCCCATCCTGCTAACTGGCGCGGAGTGATGCGCAAGATACGAAGCACTTCAGCTCGAAGATATCGTTCCACGTCTCTGGTCGATTCGCCTCTTTGGGGTTGGTCTCACGTTGCGTCTCGAGTTGACGGTTCGCCTTCTTTTCACTCGAATTATCGACGCGCTGAAGACGAATATCAAGTGGAAAATCAGCCAGTTACCAAGAAAGTATGAGGAAAAGTCGGGCGAAATTGATCGGCGAGGCGGGAACGGCAAGATTGAACACGGAGGACACGGAGGGAACGAAGGGCTTGTGGTTACTTTCCTCCGCTCCCTCCACCGCCTCCGTGTTCGATCGACTACTAGAACGCGCTGGTGTTCAGCGTGATTGAAGCTATGCAAAGCGATGCTAGAATCCGAGCATCTTCCCCTCTATGTTGTCTTTTGGAATCGCGAACAAACTGCGCAAGATTGTCGGATCCGACGCCGTACTTGATCGTCCGGAGGACCTCATGCTCTATGAGTACGACGGCTCCTTGGCGCGCGGCGCGCCCCGCTACGTGGTGTTTCCGCAAAGTACGCAACACGTCTCCGAAATCGTAAAGCTGGCGAATCGTGAAGGTCTGACCATCGTTCCGCGTGGAGCAGGCACTGGCCTGAGCGGTGGATCGATTGCCCGCAAAGGCGGAATCATCCTGGCCTTCGCGCGCATGAATCGCATTCTCGAGATTGATGTTCCAAACCTGCGAGCCACTGTGCAGCCGGGAGTCGTGAACCTTGAGCTCAGCAACGCTCTCATGCCGCATGGATTCTACTTCGCTCCTGATCCATCGAGTCAGAAGGCATGCACGATCGGCGGAAACGTTGCCGAGAACTCGGGAGGGCCGCACACTCTTGCGCTTGGCGTAACGGTCAATCACATCATGGGACTTGAGGTTGTGCTCCCCGATGGGCGCATTGCGCAGCTCGGCGGCAAAGCTGCAGCCGCACCTGGATATGACCTCACCGGATTCTTTGTGGGTTCCGAAGGTACGCTCGGCATTGCGACGGCGATAACTGTGAAAATCACGCGATTGCCGGAAGCAGTCGCGACTTTGCTCGCCATCTACAACGATGTCCAGGATGCGGCGAATACGGTCGTAGCTCTCACCAGCGAAGGAATTACTCCTGCAGCGATCGAAATGCTCGATGGCTGGACGCTGCGCGCTGTCGAAGCCGCAGTTCATGCCGGGTATCCACTTGATTCCGCCGCGGTGCTGCTGATCGAACTCGAGGGTCTGCGCGAAGTCGTGGATGAGCAGGCAGAGACTGTTTCAGAACTCTGTCGCAGGAGTGGCGCACGTGAAGTGAAGCGCGCGAGAGACGACAATGAACGCCAGCTCCTGTGGAAGGGACGCAAGACCGCATTCGGCGCGATCGGACGCATCTCGCCTTCATACTACGTTCAGGATGGTGTGATTCCGCGGACGCGCATTCCCGAAACGCTGCGCAAGATCGAAGAGGTTGGCAAAAAATATTCCCTGACCATCGGAAATATCTTTCATGCAGGCGATGGCAACCTGCATCCGCTGATTCTTTTCGATGCTCGCAACGAAGAGGAAACGCGGCGCACTCTCGAGGCTGGACGCGAGATTCTCGAATTCTGCATCGGCGTTGGAGGGTCGATCACGGGCGAACATGGAGTCGGGATGGAGAAGCAGGATCTGATGTGCACGCTCTTCAGCGACTCCGAACGTGAAGTGATGCATCGCCTGCGCAATGCCTTCAATCCCGATTCGGTACTCAATCCGCAGAAGATCCTCCCTGGAGTGCGCACCTGCCGCGAGGCCGTCGCTCCCGGTCACTCTAGTGTCGAAGCTCCTGTTCTCGCGAGTGCGGAGCAGCGGTGACTCAGGCGACGGGAACCCAGGGGGATATCGCATCGCGCCTCGAGCGGCTGCTCGGCGCCGATGCCGTCATTGGTGATCCTGAACGCTTGCAGAAGTACTCGATTGATGGCGGCGCTCCCGAAACGGTCCTCCTGCCCAATTGCCCCGAGCACATTGCGGCTGCGCTCAGAGTCGCTAACGAAGAGAACTGGTCGGTGGTTCCATTCGGCGGCGGTACGCGACAGCACGTCGGCCGCTCGGTGGAAGGAGTAGATGTTGTTATTTCCACCGAGCGCCTCAACCGAATCGAGGCGTACGATCCCGGAGACCTGACGATTTCACTGCAGGCTGGCGCAACCGTTTCTCACGTTACGGCAGAATGCGCGCATCACCGGCAGCTTCTGCCGATCGAGAGCTTTCCCGGCTCGACCATCGGTGGAGCTTTAGCGACTGCATCCTCCGGTCCGCTGCGCGCTGGCTTCGGAGGCTTGCGCGACTTCTGCATCGGTATCAGCTTCATCACCGCTGACGGCCTCAGCGGACGCGGCGGCGGACGTGTAGTGAAAAATGTCGCCGGCTACGATCTCATGAAGCTGATGATCGGCAGCTACGGCACCTTAGGCGTAATCACGTCCGCAAATTTCAAGCTCTTCCCATCTCCTCAGCAGACGCTTACGTGCGTGTGCCAATTTGAAACGCTGGGCGAGGCATTCAAGTTTCGTGATTGGCTGCTGAAATCTCCGCTTTCGCCGATCTCCGTGGAGTTCATCGGACCGGAAGCAGCCGAGTACCTGCACGATTCCCAGCCGCGCGATCCTGATGAATGGGCGCCCGACGCCAGAGTCACGAGCGAAAAACGCATTTGGGAAATCGCCGTGCGATTCGCGGGTAGCGACCGCGCGCTGGCCCGCTCTCGATCGGAGTTAGGTTTCCAAGTCGCTCGAGAAATCAGCGAAAAACATGAAGTCGATTTCTGGAACCGGCTCACTGGCTTCGAGCAGCGCCTGACCAGCCGACATCACAATCCAATGATCTTCGAGTTCGAAGTACCACCGGCTGAATCGGAAAAGGCGATCGCTGCGACATATGAGTCCGCGAGCGAGTACAACTTCGTGGCTGCAATCGTCGGGAGAGCGACGATGGGATCGTTTGTCGTTGGATTCATCCCGCTGGCGATCGATCCGCCTGCAGTCACGCAGTTCGCCGGCGCGGCTTCGGCTTTTCGCGGGCGACTTTCAAAAGATTCCTCCGCGGTTGTAGTCCGCTGCCCTAGAGAGGCGAAGCAGCACTTCGATGTCTGGGGTTCAACTCCCACCGATACTGCTCTCATGCAAGAAGTGAAGCGCGCGCTTGATCCCAAAGGCATACTGAATCGAGGACGCTTTCTCGTCGGATGACACCCTATACCAACATCGAAACAGAGCAGACCGCTGTCACCGGGCACACCCTGCAGATGGGCCAATCGAACTTCGCCGGAACTGATCGCCCCACCTGGGACCTTTATGCGACGTGCGTCCACTGCGGTCTGTGCCTGAATCACTGCCCGACCTATCGCGTGCTCGGCATGGAAATGGACTCGCCGCGCGGACGCATCTACCAAGTGCTCCAGGTCGATTCCGGACGGCTTGCGATCGGCGACTCGTTCGTCACCCATATCGACCGCTGCCTCGACTGTCGCGCCTGCGAGACTGCCTGCCCATCTGGCGTGCAATACGGACACATCGTCGAACGCGCCCGCGCGCAGATCGAGCAGCATTACAAGCGACCGTGGCTCACGCGTCAATTGCGCGCGTTCTTCTATCGTCATGTGCTCGGGAATCCGCAACGGCTCAGCGCCATCGCCAAACTGTTGCGCTTTTATCAGCGCTCAGGCTTGCAGACTCTGGCGCGATCTTCCGGACTGCTTCGGCTGCTGGGCGTGGCAAAGCTGGAGCAGTTGCAGCCGAAGATCGACGACAAGTTTTTCTTTGACCAAATCGGGAAAATATTCCCTGCGGAGGGAGAGCGCCGCGCGACCGTCGCCCTTCACGCCGGATGCATCGCCAGCGTTGCCTTCTCTGCTCTGAACGACGCTACTATTCGCGTGCTTAGAAAGAACGGCGTTGAAGTCTGGGTCCCCAAGAACCAGAACTGCTGTGGCGCTCTTCACGCCCATGCAGGCTACCGCGACGAAGCACGAAAGCTTGCGCACCAGAACATCGCGGCAATGCTCGATGACCGCTTCGATGCCATCGTGACCAATGCCGCCGGCTGCGGCTCGACGCTGAAAGAATATGGCGATCTACTACGTGAAGACGCGAAGCGCGATCACGCCGAGAAGTTCGCAAAAAAGGTGAAAGATATAACCGAGTTTCTGGACGAGCTCGGTCTACGTCCGCCCGCCCGGAAGCTAAACATCCGCGCGACCTACCAGGACCCATGCCATCTCGCCCATGGACAGCGCATTCGCAATGCGCCACGGCAACTCTTGCGTGCCATTGGCCTTGAGCTCGAAGAGATGCCACACTCCGATCAATGCTGCGGTAGTGCCGGCAGCTACAACGTCACGCAGAACGATCTGTCGATGAAAATTCTCGACGCAAAGATAAGCGACATCGGCTGCACATCTGCCGAACTCGTTGTCACCGCAAACGTCGGCTGTATGCTGCAACTGCGTGCCGGAATGGAACGCATGGGCCGCTCTGTTCCCGTTAAGCACGTGGTTGGAGTGCTCGACGAGTGTTATTGATGACTGATCAAGGCTCGTTTGGATTTCGCGCCTGGCGCAGCTCATACGCATTTGTTCGCTCACCTCTTAGCCACTGTCATCCCTCGCGCAGCCGCAAGGCTGATGGGAATCTCCATAATTTGCTTTCGCTGCGCGGGGGATCTGCTGTTTCAAACTGGCCGAAACAGCAGATCCCCCCGCTCCGCAAAAACAAAGCTTCCTGGAACCAGTGCGCGTTGCTGCGGAGCGAGGGATGACAGTCGTATTTCAGGGCCTTGATCAATAAAGCCGAAAGCTCATTTCGATCTCGAGTTTCACCGCGACAGGCTGGCCGTCTTTGGTCGCTGGCTCGAATATCCATTTATTAAGAGCAGCGATCGCCTGCTGATCGAGGCTGCGTTCCAGCGATTTCGTAACCTGAATATCGCGCACATTTCCACCTGAATCAACGACGGCGGAAAGCTGGACCGTGCCTGAGATTTTTTTCTTTCTTGCGCGCTCGGAATAGTCGGGCTCCTGTCGTCGAAGCGGTTGAGGAGGTTGGATGCCGCACCCGACGCGATAGACTGCCGATCCATCCTCAAGATGGGCAACGATCTCAGGAGTGCCGGAACAACTGGCGACATCGTGCGCGGGCACCTCGCGATAATCGGAGGGAACGTCGAATAGCACGGGATCAAGTGCGTCCGTCGAAATATCCGATGCCTCGGCGGTGAAGGCGGTCTGCAGTTCCTGTCCTCGGCGGCGCTTCACATCTACCTTTGCCGGAAGCAGGTCAGGAGTGAGCGTGCCATCGCTGCGAAGATAGTGATCCGGCACATCGAAGGCCCTGTTTGTGCTCGCATTTTTATCTTTGGGAGCAGGACACTCGGGCAGCCAGGGAACCTGGATGTACCATCCATCACGCTCCTGAACGAGTATCGAGGCGAGGGGCTGATTTTCCGGGCACGATTCCGGCACAGGGTCCTTGTAAATGAAGATGCGAACGTGCTGCGCGTCAAAGCCGAGGAGCTTCTGGAATTCCCCGGTCTCTTCGACTTCCCTCCTTGTTTTCATTCGGCACGATGATGGTCTCGTACTGGGAGCAGAATCGTCTTGGGCTGCCTCTGGCTCGGGTTCGAGCTCCTGTACACGATAGGTCTTCGTTTGTGGATCGAGATGTACGACGCGGTTCAGGTCGCACTGGCGGATATTCACGCGTCCGTTGTCGGGGAATTCGACGCGGATACGATCGCCATGCACATAGACGACCGTATCCGAAGTAGGCACCGGCCTTCCTGTCGTGTGCATTCGATATTTGAGATCGGCGAAGCAGAAGCTGGAGAGGAGAAGTGCTGCGACTACAAGATGGGTAGCCATAGAAATTTCCGAGACAGCGTACTGCTTCCAAAGCGGAACGTGAAGAGGAGAATTCGTTGACGGAGAGAGTGCCCTTCGGAGCCTCGGGGCGCGGTGTAGGTCAACGAATCGGAAGCCATTTACAATTGAGCCAGTTAGCTCATGGCTACAGTCACTCAAGCTGCCGCGGCGGGCGAGCGTTCGGCTACTCCTACGGTGATGCAAGCGGCCGTCTACCGCGCTGTTGATGATGTGCGCATTGAGACCGTTCCCGTTCCGGAGATTGGCGCCGGCGAGGTTCTAATTCGGGTCCACACTTGTGGAATCTGTGGGACCGACCTGAAGAAGATCCACACCGGCTCGCATTCGGCGCCGCGGATTTTCGGTCATGAGACTTCCGGCGTCATCGCTGCTGTCGGATCCGATGTCCAAGGATTTGCGGTTGGCGATCGCGTGATGGTCTTCCATCACATCCCCTGCGGAAAGTGCTTTTACTGCGAGCGCAAAGTCTTCGCCCAGTGCCCCGTGTACAAGAAGGTCGGCTGTACGGCTGGATTTGAGCCGTCGGGCGGGGGATTCGCCGAATATGTCCGGGTCATGGATTGGATCGTCCGCCGCGGGCTGGTGAAGATTCCGGAGGGGGTCTCGTTTGAGCAGGCGGCATTTGTCGAGCCTGTGAACACCTGCTTGAAAGGCGTCGAGGCGCTGCAGCTTGTCCCAGGCGAGACCGTGCTGGTCATCGGACAAGGGCCCATCGGCATCATTTTGGCTTCGCTGGCTCGGCGAGCAGGTGCCCGGGTGATTGCTTCCGATTTGTATGAGCAGCGGCTTACAATGTCTCTGGAGTATCAGATTTCCGAGACCATAGACGCCGCGAAGTCTGACATGGTCAAGGAAGTCCGCGCGCGAACCGACGGCCGCGGTGCCGATGCGGTGATGCTGGCGGTCGGCGGCAATGGTCTAATTCGGCCGGCAATGGAGGCGGTGCGATTTGGCGGACGGGTGATGCTCTTTGCACAGACGGCACGCGGTGAGGCGACAATCGATCCTGCTGCTGTTTGCGTCGATGAAAAGACGTTGATGGGCTCCTACAGCGCCTCGGTTGAGCTGCAAGACGAGAGCGCGCGCCTGGTTTTTAGCGGAGACATTGATTTTGCAGGCTTGATCTCGCACCGCTTTCCGTTGACCGAAGCGGTGCCGGCCTTGCATTTGGCTGCCAATCCGCAGCCCGATTCGATGAAGATTGTCATTCAGCCGGGCCATTGAGGAATGGCGAAGCGTCGCATCCGGCGCGTTCTAAGGACAAAGATTTGAACGGAACCATGAAGGCCGCCGTCCTCTACGGTAAGGAGGACGTAAAAATCGAGAAGGTGCCGATCCCCCGCGTGGCCGAGGGAGAGGTTCTGATCAAAGTCCAGGTGGCCCTCACCTGCGGTACCGACGTCAAGGTCTTCCAGCGCGGATACCACGCGCGCATGATCCAGCCTCCTGCTCTCTTCGGGCACGAACTCGCGGGGACGATCGAAGAAGTGGGCGCAGGCGTGAAGGACTTCCGCCCGGGAATGCGCGTTGTTGCGCTGAACTCTGCACCGTGCGGCGTGTGCTTCTTCTGCCTGAAGAAGCAGCCGAACCTGTGCGAAGACCTGCTTTTCATAAACGGAGCTTACGCCGAGTACATCAAAGTTCCCCGCCGCATCGTTGAAGTCAACATGCTGCGGATTCCCGATAACGTCAGCTTCGAAGCTGCGGCGATGTGCGAGCCGCTGGCGTGCGTCCTGCACGGATTAAACGAAACGCATCCGGAGCCGGGTGACAGCGTCGTTGTAATCGGCGCTGGTCCGATTGGGCTTATGTTCATGCAGGTTGCCAAGCTGAGCGGCACGCGAGTAATCGCGGTGGTCAAGCGCGACGAGCAGGTCAAAGATGCTCAGCGCTTCGGCGCCGATGAGGTCGTACAGATCACCGCGGTCGATGATCCTATCGAGGCAGTTCGCGCATTGACGCCGAAGCGGCGTGGAGCAGATGTCGTAATCGAAGCCGTAGGACGTCCCCAGGCCTGGCAGTGGGCTGTGGACATGGTTCGCAAAGGCGGCACCGTGAACTTCTTCGGCGGATGCGCCAGTGGGACCAAAGTGGAACTGGATACCCAGCGCCTGCATTATTCACAGATCACGCTGAAGGCGACTTTCCACCATACTCCCGAAATGGTACGCAAGGCGTTCGGTCTGATCACGCAGAACAAAATCCAGAGCTCCGACTACGTGACCGGCGAAGCGCCTCTCTCGAACCTGAAAAAAGTGCTGCAGAAGATGCTTGATCGCAGCGGCGAGATCAAAACGGCCATTATCCCGGGCCGGATCTAATTGCGGATGTCCTCGCACATGCAAAGCTCCCTCGCCCAGAGTGGAACCGGTACTGGATGGTCGGCTCTTCCTCCTGAATACGCCATTCCGCAAACCCCACCGTCGCTCGAAGAAGCGCGCGCGTATTGCGAGCGCCTGGCGCGCAGCCATTACGAGAACTTCAGCGTAGCTACATGGTTCTTGCCGGAGAAACTGCGGCCGCACTTCTACAGCATCTACGCGTACTGCCGAATCTCGGACGATTTGGGCGATGAAGTCGGCAATGCCCAGCAGTCACTCGCGCTGCTCGATGAATGGGAAGAAGAGCTGAACGCCTGCTATGCCGGAGCGCCGCGGCATCCGGTGTTTGTTGCGCTTCGGCCGACGATTCTCGAATGCAAGATTCCCCGCGATCCTTTCGCGAATCTGCTGGTTGCTTTTCGGCAGGATCAGACCGTTACTCGTTACCGCACCTTCGACGATCTGCTCGGATACTGCGTGAACTCGGCAAATCCAGTCGGTCGGCTTGTCTTGTATGCCTGCGGGTATTCCGATCCAGAGCGCCAGCAGCTTTCCGACTTCACGTGCACTGCACTCCAGCTCGCGAATTTCTGGCAGGACGTTTCGGTCGATTACCGCAAAGGCCGCATTTACCTTCCGCTCGAAGATCTCGAGCGCTACGGAGTGGCCGAAGCCCAAATTGCCGAGCGGCGTTTCACACCCGAATTCCGCCAGCTCATGCAGTTCGAAGTGGAAAGAGCGCGTGAGTGGTTCCAGCGCGGGCGTCCACTCATCGGAATGGTCGATCGCGAATTGGCGATTGATATTGAGCTGTTCAGCCGCGGTGGCGAAGAGATTCTGAACTGCATCGAGCGCCAGGATTTTGACGTGCTGCGCGCGCGTCCTGCGATTTCGAAATCGCGCAAGCTGGGCCTGGTCGCCAAAGCCGCCGCGCAGGCGCTCTGGAGCAGGCTGTGAGCGACCCGCGCATAAACATGGCGTATGCCGTCTGTCGCGGGATCGCACGACGCGAAGCGCGCAACTTCTACTACTCGTTCCTGGCACTTCCGCGCGCCAAGCGCAACGCGCTGTCGGCTGTTTACGCATTCATGCGCCATGCCGACGATTTGAGTGACGATCAAGCGCGCTCAGTCGAAGAACGCAAATCGCGGCTAAGCAGTTGGCTGGCGGAGTGGCAACGCGTCGAATCTGGGACTCCGAGCGACGATCCTGTTTTTATGGCTTTGGCCGATGCGCAAAAGAAATTCCAGATTCCGCCCAAACTTCTCGATCAGCTTGTGCAAGGAACCAGCATGGATCTTGAAGCGGCCAGGCGGGAAATCGCCCCTGAGCATCAATCGAGCGGAGGAACTGCGACTCTCGCTGTTGTTCGCGTGCACCGCACGTTTGCAGAGCTGTATCGCTACTGCTATCTCGTCGCGTCCGTCGTCGGATTGGTGTGCATTCGCATTTATGGCTATGAAGACCGCCGAGCTGAAGACTTAGCCGAGCGCTGTGGCGTGGCCTTCCAGCTGACCAACATTATTCGGGACGTGAAGGAAGACGCGTCTCTTGGCCGGGTGTATTTTCCTGAAGAGGATCTAGCAAAATTCGGCTTGGCTGTCGAAGATTTTCTGAACGATGGCGGAAAGCGCCTCGATGCGGAGCGTCTGCGCGCATTGCTCGCCTTCGAGGCAGACCGCGCGCGCGAATATTACAGATCCGGATTCGAGCTGATTCCACTCATTCACCGCGACAGCCGCGCAGCGCTGTGGGTGATGGTCACCATTTACAGCCGATTGCTAGAGAAGATTGCGAAGAGCAACTACGACGTGCTTCGTCGTCGCGTCCGCCTGAGTACTGCCGAGAAATTCGTGATACTTGGCCGCGGGGTTGTGAAGTCGATCTTTCGCACCGTGTAGCTCATCGAAATGGACAAACAACAGAGTGCCAGAGTGGGAATCATCGGCGGCGGCATTGCCGGGCTCTCTGCTGCATGCGCTCTGGCGGATTCAGGATTTGAAGTTACGGTCTTCGAGCGGCGTCCATTCGTTGGCGGACGTGCATCTTCGTACGAGCATCCGGGAACGGGAGAGACGGTCGATAACTGCCAGCATGTGCTGCTCGGCTGTTGCACCAATTTGCTCGACTTCTATCGCCGCATCGGGGTTTCCGACAAGATTCGTTGGTTCGACACGCTGACGTTCATTGAACCAGGCGGGCGCCGCTCCGAGATTGCACCGTCTGCATTACCAGCGCCGCTTCATACGGCCCCTTCGTTTTTAAAAGCAGCCTCACTCTCTGTAGGCGACAAGCTGGCAATCGCGCGCGCCATGCTCGCACTTATGGGACCGCTCCCTCCGGATAGTCCCAAGAGCTTCTTCGATTGGCTGCGTCAGCACAATCAGACACAACGAGCCATTGATCGCTTCTGGAAGGTAGTCCTGGTAAGCGCAATCAACGAGGACTTGGATCGCATCTCAGTCCGCTATGGCGCACAGGTCTTTCGCGAGTCGTTCCTGAAGTCTGCAGAAGCGGGAAAGATGGGCGTGCCCACTGTTCCGCTTTCGGACTTATACGCAAGCGCAATCGGCTACATCGAGCAGCGTGGCGGCCGCGTGTTATTGCGCAACAGCATTGAAGCCGTGGTTCCGAGCTCCGAGCAAGTTGTTCTTCAAGGGGCAGGGCTTTCGGAGTCATTCGATTACGCAATTCTCGCCGTTCCTTACTATGCGCTCGGCAAGCTACTACCTGCCCAAAATGGGACAGGATCCTTAAGCACCACACTGCGTCAGCAACTCGAGCAATTCGAGAATTCGCCAATCACAGGAATCCATCTCTGGTTAGATCGCGAGATCACCCAACTTCCTCATGCAGTGCTCCTCGACCGCACCATCCAGTGGATGTTCCAGAAATCGAAGCTCCAGCCGCAGCGGCAGCAAGAGAATTCGCAGGGCAGCTATATCGAGCTAGTCGTCAGCTCGTCGAAGCCGCTTGTCGAAATGGGACGGCAGGAGATTATTGACCTTGCCCTGCGCGAATTAGATGAATTCTTCCCTGCCGCGAAAACCGCTACGCTGTTGAAGGCGACGGTGGTAAAGGAAGTTCACGCGACGTACTCCGCGCTGCCCGGCTCGGACTCTTATCGGCCCAATTCGCGTTCACCGTGGCCAAGAATCTTTCTCGCCGGAGACTGGACTGCAACCGGCTGGCCGGCAACCATGGAAGGAGCGGTGAGGAGTGGATACAGGGCTGCAGAAGCCGCTGCTGCCTCGGCGGGCATTCAACAGCAATTCTCAGTGTTGGATTTACCTGCGAAGGGTCTGATGAAGTTGTTCGTCAGATGAGCTATCACCAGATCGTTTCGACAGCGCGACTTGCAATGATCGAAGCGTCCGCTGTTACGAGTGGAATGCCCAATGCCCGAGCCGTGGCACCGATCAATCTGTCTGCCGGATCACGCGGATATGGTTCCGGCAGTTCTGCAGCGATCGATACAATCTCGGGCGTAAGTTCCTGGATGGTAACCCCCAAACTCAATTCTTCAACAGCGGACTGCACAGTACGTGTCGTCTGAATTCTTCCCCGATAAAAGATACGTGCTAATTCCCACATGGTGATCGAGGCAATCCCGAGCCCATCGTCTTGCCGTGCCTTCTCCATCGCCAGCTTCGCCGCACGGGAGAGACGATCTGGATGCATCGAAGCCCACACAAGGATGTGAGTGTCGATGAGGATCACCGAGTCGATTCCCAGGCTTCGGGTGGATCAATCGGGGATACGATGTCTCCGACAATTTTCATTTCGCCCCGCAATCGACCAAACCACTCATCCTGCTCTTGCTCAACCGGCACAAGTTTCGCGACGGGCTTTCCACGTTTAGTGATCGTAATGGGTCTCCTAGTGCGCTGCACTTTGTCCATCAACTGCAGACACTTCGATTTGAACTCCCCGGCGGGAATAGTTTTCATGGGAGGAACTCCTCATAGTCATCTTAACATGACCATGAGCTATGTTCTGAGCAAAACAATCCCACCCAGCACCAGTATCCCCGAAATCCATCTACGCTTTGTGACGTGTTCCTTCAATATGAATTTCGCGCCAATCAGGTTCAGCAGGAAGCTCATCGACGCGGAAGCGGGAATCACGATGCTGAGGTCGATGATCGAGAGCGCGGCGAGCATGGTGAAGAAGCTGAGCGTCATGGCCGTGAGCCCGATGAAGAACCACGGTTCGGTGAGCACGCCGCGAACTACGCCCCAGAGTCCTGCGCGACGGCGGATCGCGCCGAAGTCGCCCACGCGGCGCATGGCTTTTGCCGTGGACATATCTCCCGCGGAGTTGAGGCTGACGAGCACGAGAATCATCACCCACGTGGTTAACAGGCTGTGGTGATTCACGATCGCGCCTCCGGCTTTATTTCGAGGTGGGGGCTCACGCCTTCCGGAGTCGGCACTACGGTCAGGGAGTGACCTCCTGTGATCAATCCGACACCGAGGCTGATCATCGCGATTCCAATCCAGCGTGTAAGGGGCACACGCTCGCCCAGCATGAAATGCGCGAGCAATGCGGTGAGCACGTAGCCGAAGGTTGTGGAAGGCATGATGTACGACAAATCCGCCCAGGAGAGCGAGGCAAGGTAAGAAAAGTAAAAGAGCGCCAGCAGGGCGATTCCGAGTGCTACGTAAGGATGCAGCGGAGCCAGAATCAGATCGCGCAAGCGATGGATGGAAATTTCTCCAATCTGCTTCATCCCCTTGGCGACATACACGTCACCAAACGTGCTGCCGATGACGATGAAGGCCAGCAGCAGATAACGCAGAAAGTTCATGCTGTGGACATGCCGGTGCGCAGGTGTGCTTTGTTCGACTTCTTGCATTCTCAGTGGTCGTAAAAAGGACTAGATGTGCAGGGTATCAGATGGGTTTCAATGGAGATCAAAAGCAAAACACGACACGGATCGCACGGATGTCACGGATTACACGGATTCAAAGAAACGGATTGATTTCGGCGAAGCGATTAGTAGGGAGCTGGGAGCTCATTTTGCGGATCCGTGGGATCCATAAAATCCGTGCGATCCGTGTCGTGTTTTGCTTTTAAACTGCCGACTCGGCGAACTTGGCGGGATAGGCGTACTTGCGGGCGTGGGAGTTGATTTCCTGGCGCAGGTCTTCCCAAATCGATTCGGGCATTCCCAAAAATATTTCAACCACTTTTGGATCGAACTGCCGTCCCGAGAAACGTTTGATCTCTTCGCGCGCCGCTTGCACGGTCTGGGCTGCCCGATACGGACGATCTGAGGTGATGGCATCGAGGGTGTCGGCGACCGCGAATAAGCGCGCCCCGATGGGAATGTCGTCACCTACGAGGCCGCGTGGATATCCAGTGCCGTCGTACTTTTCCTGGTGCGAATAGACGATTTCAGCGGCATCGGCGAGGAACGGAATCTTCTTCAACATGTGGTAGCCGCGGGCGCAGTGCTCGCGCATGATCATGATCTCGTCCTGCGTGAGCGCTCCAGGCTTACGGAGGATCGCGTCGGGAATGGCCATCTTGCCGATGTCGTGCAGGAAAGCGCCGCGTGCGATCACACGAATTTTCTCCCCCGACATTCCCATCGCGCGCGCCATGGCGATCGTGAATGCGGTCACGCGCTTGGAGTGGCCTTCCGTCTCGGCGTCTTTAAGATCGAGCGCATCGCCCAGGGCTTCGAGCGTGATGTCGTACGAACGCTCGAGGTCGGCCATGGTCTGGCGGAGCTGCTCCGTGCGGGCTTGAACCAGCGATTCAAGATTCGATTGATACGCGCGATTTTCCATCCGCAGCTTGCGGTGATCGAGGGCGCGCTTGACCATGGCGAGGAGCTGGTCGCGCTCGAAGGGCTTGAGCAGGTAGTCGTAAGCGCCGTTGCGGATCGCGGCCAGCGCGACTGAGATGTCGTGTACTGCGGTGACCATGATCGCGGGCATATCCGGATAGCAATCCTGCACGCGATCAAGCAGCGCGATGCCGTCCATCTCCGCCATCATCAGGTCAGAGAGCATGAGCTGGAACTCTTCGCCTGATCCCAGAATTTCCAGAGCCTGCTTGCCTGAGGATGCCTGCATGGTGACATAGCCGGCATTCTGAAGCATCGACGAGACGATCTCGCGTATCGCCTCTTCGTCGTCAACGACCAGAATCCGTTCAGGTGTCATGGATGGCTTGTGGAAATTTGGTGGAAGCTTTGTCATTCTAACCACTTTGGTCAAGGTTCCACCTCAAGCTTTTCACTGAGAGTCCCACCGGAAGTAACGCTAAGCAGAAACACAGGTGACGTTTCGAACTATCGCGTCTCTAGCCAGCCAAGCTGTACATCGGCAGACATCCTCTAAACCTGACTTCAGTCACGTCTAAAACTTATGGGTCATCTATGGATTTTCCGAATAGGCTGGTGATGAGGAAAAAGGTGATTCGGCCAGCTAATCAGCCCAGATTTGCCATGTAACAGTTACATAGAATAGAGATTATCGATGGACAAATGTGGTATCCGGATACCACATTTGACGCTTTGAGTGCCTGTGGAAAAGTTGTCCAATCCTGTGGATTGGCCCGGGCAAGTTCAAAAACAGCAAAACCTTAGACACCAAATCGACACATCTTGCGGTGCGTAGTCCTTCAAATCCACGATTATTCAGTCCCACCAGGCTACATCCAGAGCTGCACCTGAGGTGCTCCGTCCAGCAACATTCGATTGGCGACGAAACTGCTCTACTGAAAGAGGAACACGAGAAAGAGCCACGACCAAGAAGGGGTCCCCTGAATGTCCAGCCGAGTCGACGGAATCCAGCTAGCAGCTTTTCTCCCCATTATTCGTCATGCCGAGCAGGCTTCTGTCGATCATTATCGCGATGTTTTTGAAGGGAACCGCCATCGCGTGTACTCGCTTTCGTATTACATGACAGATAATGAACTTACGGCCGAGGATGTAATGTCGGCTACCTTTTGCCGCGCTTTTGCGGCCAGCCACAAGCCGGATGCGGAAACCATCGACCGTGCTCTCGTGACTGAACTGCGCGAACTCACTCCAATCGGCAACCTCACCGTCCAGTGCCAACCAGCAACTCAGGTGAATCAAGTGCGCCGCAATACCCGGCGCGCCGATCTGGAGCGCGCGGTCGTGCAACTGCCCTCGACCGAGCGGCTGATCTTCCTTATGCACGATGTCGAGAATTACGACCACGCTCGCATCGCCCGCACCATCGGAATTTCGGAAATGGAATCGAAAGCGGGCCTCTTTCAGGCGCGGCTCAAACTCAGGGAACTTCTCTCGAATTAAGCTCGGGTGCTCTGGCCATCCCGCAGGGCGAGATCGGACCAGCTTCGATCGCGCGCTGCGGGTTCACCCGATCTCCTTCGTCTTTCGCCGCTCTTCCCGCTTGCGTTTCGCCCACCCTTCCTTCACCACCTGCACGCCACGTCCAATCGCTAGCGAGTCCGCCGGCACCTCGGCGGTGATGCACGACGCCGCCCCGACATAGGATCCTTGGCCGATCTTCACCGGAGCGACCAGCGTCGAATCGCTACCCACAAATGCGCCGTCCTCGATCACGGTCTTGTGCTTGTGCACTCCGTCGTAATTGCAGGTGATCGTTCCGGCGCCGATATTCACGCCGGCTCCGATTTCAGCGTCTCCCAGGTAGGTCAAGTGATTGGCTTTCGAACCCTTGCCCAGGCGCGTCTTCTTGGTTTCAACAAAATTCCCGACGTGCGCGCCCTCGCCGATCTCGCTTCCGGGACGCACGTGGGAATACGGGCCGAGGATGGCGGCTGTGGCGATCGAGCTCTCGTCGATGATGCATCCGTACCGAACGTGTACATCGTTCCCAATTTGGGAATCGCGGATTACCGAGTACGAGCGCACCCGGCAGTTCTCCCCAATTGAAGTCGTTCCCAGGAGCTGCACGAACGGTTCGATCGTGGTGTCAGCAGCGACGCTCACTTCGTCGTCGATCACGCAGGTCTCGGGCCGAAAAATTGTCACCCCCTGGCTCATCAACGCCCGCGCCTTGCGCATGCGCATGTTGGCATCCAGGCTCACGAGTTCAGCGATCGTATTTCCGCCGAGCACTTCATCAGGATCTTCTGCGCGAATCGCCATCACTTTCTGACCTTCGGCTACGAGCAGCGCAGCCATATCCGTTAAGTAATACTCGCCGTGAGGATTGTCCGTCTGCAGGCGATCGATATGTGAAAACAGCCGCTTGGAATTGAAAGCGTAGAAGCCTGAATTGATTTCACCGAGGGTCGATTGCTCGGGCCGCAGCGACTTCTGCTCGACGATAGCGGCGACGCGATCGGTCGATCCTTCGCGCAACACTCGTCCATATCCTGTTGGATCTGCAGGGCGAGCAGTAAGGATGGTCATAGCGGCATCCTGAGCAGTGTGGAAGTCGCGGATGCGGCGAATCGTCTCAGGACGAATGAGCGGCGCGTCTCCCGAGAGCACCAGGAAGCTCCCGAAACGGGAAAGCTCGCTGCGAGCGCTCTGGATCGCGTGCCCAGTGCCTCGCTGCTCCGCCTGAAGCACAAAATTGACGCCGGTATGTGCGACGGCCGCCCGCACGCGCTCAGCTTCGTGTCCGATGATCACGAAGATGTTCCGTACCGGCACCACTTCCGCTGCAGATCGAATCACGTGCGCCAGCAGCGGCTTGCCCCCAACTTCGTGCAGAACCTTAGGCCGCTTCGATTTGAGCCGAGTTCCCTTCCCGGCAGCCATGATGGCAATTGCGAAATCCTGCGATGACATGGAATTCATGTTACGGCAAAGTGTGGCGCAGCGACGCCCCGGCCGACTCTTCAGGCGGAACTTGCGCAGTTCCGTTGCGGCACAGGGATGAAGGCTGTTTGGGTGGAAGCCCTCGACTTGAGTCGGGGGCTTGCACCAACTCGCACCAACTCCGCATTCGAACTCACCCCCAACTATTTGCATTTCTCTGCAAACGGCAGCAGCTCCCATGCATCTCACTATTTACTCCCGCGTTCTGCAACTCGGCGAATGGGGTTTGCGTATTGAGGGAGAGAGTTGTAGTTATGAGTTGCAGATTTCTTCCCGTTCAAATCTTTGTAGTCGCTGCGGTGCTGTCGATTGCCATGCTGCTCTTCGCGGCTACGCATCGTGAGAACGCGGCGGGCCCGCAGTACAAGACAGTGATCGATCTCAGCACTTCGATCCCAGCAAATTCAGAGACAATGGCGCCCCAGACGACTCTCGTGTCACCGGCTGAACTCGGCGGCGCATGGAATCTGGAAACTCTGCCCTCCACACGTCTTATCGCTCCGCTTGCCGTGATCGAAGCCGGGCACAAGAATTTTCCCGATTCGGAATCATTGATCACGATGGATGATGTCGCCACGTATGAGCGACTGCACGGCGCTGTGCCGCAAGGGGCGATGATCCTACTTGCCTCGGTGAAACCCGGAACTGATCCTGTGCTCAATCACGATGCTCTGCATTTTCTCGTTGAAGCGCGAAACGTGGTGGCGATTGGCGGCGCGGGAACGCAGTTCGTTTCCTCAGACGAGAACTCCTATCTAGCTCGGAAGGGCATCTACGAACTTGAAAACATCAGCAACCTTGCTGTTGTGCCACGGTCGAACGTAGTAGGGGTTGCAGCGCCAGAAAAAATCGCAGGAGCCAGCCAGGGGCCGGTGAGGCTGATGGCGCTGGTGAAGTAAAACCATCGGACGGCGGCTTGTCCTTGCGTAACCGCCGGCGAGACTTGGTTTCTCGCAGCGACGGATGGCTTCTTACGCTACTTGCGAATTGTTTAACAGATGCTTCTTCAGGACGTTCCCGTTGGGCAGCTTGCGATCGACGATTTCCCGGGCAGCTTTGATCGATTTCTTGATCTCGGCGGGATCGCGTTTCGAGACTTCTGCAATTTCAGGAACCGTAAATCCCTCGATGGCAAACAGAGTGAACGCCTCACGCTGTTCTGGAGGCGCTCCGGTGAGTGCCCGCTCCACCTGATTGATAAACTCATCGGAAAGCGCAACCGCTTCCGGCGTGCTGATTCCTGAATTGGGCAGAATATCTTCTTCGCTCAGCTTATCGTCCGGCTGATGGAATTGAAGATAAGCATCGTCGGATCCGGTTACGTTCTGCTTTCCCGCAGGTGCTTCGAGGCGAACGGTTGCGTTTTCATCGCCATTGCGCCGTGCGACGACCGGAATAGCTCGTAGCGCCAGTCCGTACAGCCATCGTTCTACCGAGACACGCTCGGGCCGATGCTCTTCGCCGGACAACGCACTGGCGATCGCTTCATCGACCACCTCTTCACGCCTCACCAGATTTGGTTCGAGCATTCCGGTAGCCTCGCGATAACGCAGTTCGCGGTCGATAAAGCGGTTTAGCCGAGGCAATTCGGTTGCGACGTATTGATCAATATCACGGTTGGTCAGAGTACCGCCCTGCAACGGCGTTCCGTTCGGATTGACCGCCGCCACAGTTTGCTCGAAAGGAACGCCTTTGTACTCGCGCGAGAGCCGATGCCACTTATGGCGATTTCGGAGCAGATCCTTGTGGGCGTTCAGTTGCGTAATTAGATCCCTGAAGCACGTCTTCATAGCGCCCACGGCCGTCGACGACGTATTCTGCGTCGCCATTTGTCCCGAGGGCAGCCTCAGATTTAGGGAGACGGTTATTCCGCCACCGTTTTGCGAGCTCTCGGCGACAATGCCGTGCAGATGGATAAGTTCCGGTCGAAATACTTGAAGACGTTTGGCTAGCTTTTCGGTTTGGCGTTGAACTTCTTGCTCTGTTTCTGGATTCTTCGAGGCTTTGTAGCTGAAGTGAACGTTCATGCGGGCGCCTCACGCCAGCCAGCTTGGTCCGAATGCTGCCGGACATCGAGCGCTGCCGACCGGCCCTAGCTCTTCGTGGCAGATTTTACACCTGCTCAGTGAGACGCAACCAGAAAACGCTCCGTTGCATTTCACAGTGGATAAAGGATTTCTTTCACTGGCTTAATATCCAGTTGACGTAGGCGGATCTAAAACGATCTCGGCAGCCACTGATGTATCCAAGTTCACGAGGAGGTCTTAGCGCTTGCTTCAGCGGGAAGCTAGCTGCTAGCAGCTAGCAGCTTTCCTGGCAGCTATTCAGCAGCCGCTCGCGTCTAACTGAAGTCCTGCGCAATCAGAGCCTGCGGTCCCGCAGCAGCATTGCGCCTGCCACCATCGAGGTACTCAGAGGAGAATCCGTTTGTTGCGCATCAGAGTGGCACGCAATTCTGCAGAAATCGATGGTCTACGGTCAGCGTGGGAATCCGTCGAGCGCGAACAAGGAAGCATTTTCCAGACATTTCGTTGGAACCGACTTGCAGCCAACATCTTCGCAGACCGCGAAGAGCCGTACTTCGTTTTCTGCGAGAACGACAACGGTCGTGCCTTCATTCCGGCAGTGATTCGCCGAGAACCGCAGACTCTAAGCTTCGCCGGAGAAACTTTGTTCGACTACCGCGACTATCTCGCTTGCGGCGATGCATCCGCGCTCGATTACGCTTGGCAACAGTTAAGCGCATCGGGGCTCTCGTTTACAGTGACTGCAATCTGCCACCCCGAGGCGGCAATCTGGAAGCACCTTCCCAAGACGTTCTATAGTCGCTCTCCGCACCTAAGTCCTGATGAGATCAGCGCAGACGTCTTTGCTCATAGCCACGCTCGCGCCTTCAGTCGCCTGCATAAACTCGAGCGAATGGGTCTTGAGGTCAGACAATATTCGGGCGGAGATGGAATGGTGCGCCGGATTTATGAAATGCGCTCGCGCCAATCGATTCCCGGAGAACTCTTCCACGACTCGCGCCGGGTCGAGTTTATGGTGGCGGCCTGTACGCAGGAGGGCAGCCGATGTCAGGTTTTCACCCTCGAACATGGCGGCACCCTCGCGGCAGCCGTGATCACATTTCGCGACCGGGAGCTTCGGCGCTTCTACACTACGTACTACGACCGTAACTGGGCACGGTACTCACCCGGAGTGAGTCTGCTCTTCGAGGTCGCCCGTCGATCGCTGCAGGAAGGCCTGAGCTTCGATTTGATGACGGGCGAGCAGCCCTACAAGCTGCGGATCGCACAACATGCACAGGACCTCTTCCAAGTGACAGCGACAGCAGAGCAAATGAAAGAAGCTTCCACTGCCGTGTTTGCTGCGGAACACGCCGCCTGACGGCGCTGGTGACGCCCGACCTCCTCTCCGCTTTTCTGGCTAGAGTCCTAGTCAGACCTCCCTTGCTATAGCCAGGAAAACCAGCGATGGTGTAAGCATGTCGGAAGAAAAACTGATCATCAGCACAGCTGGATCGCGCGATGAAGCTTCGCGAATAGCAAAGGCATTGGTGGAAGAGTCGCTTGCCGCCTGCGTAAACCTCACAGGCCCGATCGATTCTGTCTATCGATGGCAAGGCAAAGTAGAGAATGCGCAGGAATTCCTGTTGCTTATCAAGACGACCTCATCGAAGTCGGCAAGTGCGATTGCCCGCCTCCGCGAGCTTCATTCGTATGAAGTGCCGGAAGCAATCGAAATCGATATTGAAGGGGGAAGTGCCGAGTATCTGCGCTGGATTCGGGAGTCTGTCTGAACGGCGCAACTGACTCCGCTAAGCGTCGCGAATTTTGGCCATTCAGATTGTTACGTCAGGCCAATTGTGCCGAAACGTTTTGCTGTGAATCGTGTCTGACGCGAAATCGGTTTTTGCTCTCGGAATCTTCGGTCGCATTCTCAGTTGTCACTCCAGCTTGTATTCCCCGATACTGAGTCGGAGTTTCTTTCGTAATCTTCTTGAAGATTCTGCAGAAATACGCGACCTCTCCGTAGCCGCAGTTCGATGCCACTTCCTTCAGCGTCAGAGTGTAGTTTCGCAGCATGAACTTGGCGCGATTGATGCGGACCAGGTTTAGGTAGTCGTTAAACCTCATCAATCCTTGCTGCCGGAATAAACGCGAGATGTGATTCGGAGCCAGGCCGAAGTGCTCGGCGACACTTTCCCGAGTGAGCGGAAGTTGTGAATTCTCCTGCACGTACAAACAGATTGCCTCGTACGTGCGTGTAGCCTTGCGCGCCTGATGAGCGTTGGGCACCTTCAGCAGCCGCAAGCAGGAATGCAGCAGCGATTCAGTGAGTAAATGCGCCAGAGGCCCCTGTCCGCGATCGGCGGCGAAAACCATCAACGCCGAAAGCAGATTATGCGTAAGCCCGTCGTAGGCGCCATGAATGTGAGTTTTCACGGCGCTCACCGGCGTCTCTGATCCGCCGCTGTGCTTTACCAAACTGATGCCGATTTGTTTCGCACCAAAGAGAATCGTGAGCACCTGCAATGAGCTCGACCATTCAGGCTTGTCCCAGGCGTTTTCTGGAACAAAGACCGCCTCACCTGGTTGCGCCTGAATCCTGCACGAGTTGGAGTTCTGAGCGATCTGCAGATTCTGCGTTCCCGAAAGAGGAACATACAAGCGGGGAAAATGAGTAACGTAAGCGAGGGCCGGAGGAGCGACCGTGTCTTCGGCGAAATAGATCCGGCTCAGTCGCGCCTGCCGCAAGTAGCGTTCGAGTTGCCCAATGATCAGACTGGTGCCGCGACCGGCAGAAACAATCAATTCTCCGCTTTTTCGGTGCACGGATTGTTACCCTAGTGCAACCCCATAAACGTTGTCCACCCTTTTCTTTAGTCGGAATGGAGTAATCAATTAGTGACGAACGCGCCGGATTGTCGTATTTTTACCAGCAAGACTCCGAAAGCCAATATCAAGCCAGGGCCCCACTTCATGATTCAGTTCCTCAAGCAGCTTCGTCAGCATCTTTTAACCGGCGTCTCGTTCGCAATTCCATTCATTGCCTGCGGAGGCATCCTTATCGCTGCGTCCATTGCTTTCGCGCCGATGACTCCCCACGGCCCTGATTTCTCGCAGGCGCCCCGGCTAAAAGTAATGCTCGACATCGGCACGACCGCTTTCGCTTTGATGCTGCCGGTGCTCGCGGGATACATCGCTTATTCCGTTTCGGGAAAACCTGGGCTGGTTCCAGGATTCGTGGGTGGATATCTCTCTGGCCAAGTCAACGCGGGTTTTTTGGGAGCGATTCTCGCCGGCCTGCTAGCCGGTTACGTGGTGCAACTCATCAAGAAGATGCCGGTCCCAAAGTACATCCGCCCAGTAATGCCGATTCTGATCATTCCCATTTTGTCCGCGGGCTTTATTGGTGTTGTCATGATGAAGGTGCTGGGAGTGCCCATAGCACACCTGATGACGTCAGCCAGCGCCGCTCTGGCAAGCATGAGCACGGGCAATAGCGTGGTGCTGGCAATGCTTTTGGGAGCGATGATTGCTTTCGATATGGGCGGACCCGTCAACAAAACCGCATTCTTCTTCGGTGCGGCGATGATCCAGCAGGGCGATTATCGAATCATGGGAGCGTGCGCAGCTGCGATCTGCACGCCGCCTTTGGGAATGGGGCTGGCGACCATGGTACGCAAGAAGCTTTGGAGTCAGGAAGAACAGGAGGCCGGAATCGCGGGTGTGGCCATGGGTTTAATCGGCATCACCGAAGGCGCGATCCCATTTGCAGCTTCTGATCCTGTTCGCGTGATTCCTTGCATCGTGCTTGGCTCGATGGCGGCGGCCGTTCTCGCCATGATGGGTCATGTTGGCGATCATGCTCCCCACGGTGGACCAATCGTCCTGCCTGTCGTGGACCAGCGACTTGCGTATGTTTTTGCGATTGTCGTAGGCACGATCGTGACTGCCGTCTCGATCAATGTCGTGAAAAGCCTCTCGCGCAAGCGGGACCAGGCAGCGCAAGCGGCAGCCTAGTTACTTGGCAGCGACTGCCGCGACCTGATCTTTCTTGAACATCTGCTTGATTCCACGTAGGGCCTGACGCGTTCGCTCTTCATTCTCGATCAGTGCGAAGCGGACGTGTCCGTCCCCGTAATCCCCGAATCCAATCCCGGGACTTACCGCGACTCTCGCGTTGGTTAACAGCTTTTTCGAAAATTCGAGCGATCCCATCGAACGGTAGCCTTCCGGAATGGCAGCCCACGCGAACATGGTTGCGCGGGGAGATTCAATCTCCCACCCGATCTTCTGCAGGCCACCAACGAGACAATTACGTCGCTTCCGATACGTTTCGCAGATCTCGCGCACACAGCCTTGCGGACCTTCGAGTGCTGCGATGGCTGCGACTTGAATGGGCGTGAATGTCCCGTAATCGAAATAGCTCTTCAGTCTCGTCAAGGCTCCAACCAGTTTCGCGTTGCCAACCATGAAGCCGACGCGCCATCCCGGCATGTTGTAGCTCTTCGAGAGTGTAAAAAACTCCACGGCTATGTCCTTGGCTCCGGGAACTTGCAGGATAGAAGGAGCATGGTAGCCGTCGAAAACGATGTCGGCATAAGCAAGATCATGGACGACGTAAATTTCATTTTCGCGGCAGATGGCGATAATGCGGGCGAAGAAATCCAGGTCTACGCATTGGGCAGTAGGATTCGAAGGGAAGTTCAGAATTAAGAATTTCGGGCGAGGATACATCAGCCGAATCGCCTGCTCCAATTCCGCGGTGAAATCGACGCCTTCCCGCATCGGAATCGAACGAATGTCTGCTCCTGAGATGACAGGGCCATAGATGTGGATGGGATAGCTCGGGTTAGGCACGAGCACGGCATCGCCTCGATCCAGTACAGCAAGGCAAAGATGCGCGATGCCTTCTTTCGATCCTATGGTGACGATCGCCTCGGTATCTGGATTGAGTTCCACATTGAAACGCTTGCGATACCACTCACAAATTGCGCGCCGCAATCGCGGAATTCCCTTTGAGACGGAGTAGCGATGAGTGCTGGGGCGCTGCGCCGCCTCCACCAGCTTCTTGACGATGTGGCCAGGAGTGGCGCCGTCGGGATTGCCCATCCCGAAATCGATGATGTCTTCTCCGCGCCACCGCGCAGCCGCTTTGAGCTCTCCGATGACGTTAAAGACATAAGGAGGCAACCGGCTGATTCTGCTGAATTCGCTCATGTTTTCTAGAGTACCGGAGTCGGCACAGAACTATGTAAAGCACTCCCGGACTACTCGCCGAGACTTAACCATTTCGTGATTTCGCGATTTCGTGATTTGGCGATTGAAAATCACGCAATCACGAAATCACCAAATCGCGAAATGCGCAAAAACCCGCGCGACGGCGCGCGTCGGTCCAACCGATCCACTCAGTCCACTGTCGTGCTAGCTGTTTGCTTTATTTACTGCGCACCTCATGCGTTTCAAAAACAAGCTGCCGGATCCCGGCAAGCGAATGCTCGCCGCCGCTCTCATAATCAAAAACGACGACCTCGTTCTTACCTTTACGCATCCACTCGGCAGGCACAAAGAGGCTCTGCTGCGGACCGATTTTCCAATAACGCCCCACGTTGTGCCCATTCACCCAAACCAGTCCCTTGTTCCAGCCGCGCACATCGAGATAAGTGTCTCCGACCGTCTGCAGATTGAAGTTGCCGCGGTAGAACAACGGTCCTGGTTTGGGAGTCGAAGAGAATTTCAGCTTGGCGAAGTCGGTAAGCGGAAGAGGAACGATCTCCCAGCCAGTCAGAGTCTGGTCATTTAATGAGACGCTCTCGGTAATCCCTTTGCGCTCGCTGACCAGATTGGGACCGAAGTTCACTCGGCCCATGTTTTCAACCAAAATGTCCAGAGGCTGGGTCGCCTCCAACTCGACTTCTGCAGAAGTCTGATTCAGCCCCCGGTCGATTACCCCGAGTTGTTTCCTGTTTTGATACACAACGGCGTAATCGCGAGGCTCAGTGATCTTCAGCAGAGCCTTTCCCGAATCCGTCACCTTGGTTCGATACAGGATGAGCCCGTAACTCTGTCCGAGCATCTCCATACTTTTCACCTGCTCAGACGCTACTGGCGCGGGCAGCGAACTGAACAGACTGGCGGATTCCTTCAGCTCGAATCGCGGGATCTCGATCATCGCCGGCGCCGGAGGCGGATCAGGCAGCACGGTGCCGGGCGGCAGATGTTTCTTGATCACCTCGCGCAGCGCGAAGAATTTTGGCGTTGTCCGTCCAGCTTCATCTACGGGCGAATCGTAATCGTAGCTGGTGATATCTGGCGTATAGACGGCGTACTTATTCGCGCCGCTCATGTACCCAAAGCTGGTTCCGCCATGGAACATGTATAGGCTTACCGAGATTCCCTGACCCAGCATCCAGTCCAGCCCTTTGGCCGGAACATCTGCGGGAACGGTATGGTGATTCTGACCCCAGGCATCGAACCATCCCACCCAATATTCGCCGCACATTTTCGGAACGTTCTGGCGAAATTGATCGAAGCGCGCGAATTCCTTTTCGGGAGGATCTGTTGCTCCGAAATTGATTGCCGAAAGAACATCGGGCAGCGTACCTTGCGCAAGACGGCTGGCGCCATCGGCGGTGTAGAGGGTCACATCGAATCCCGAATCGACGATCATCTTGCGAACAGCGTTCATGTAGTTCTTGTCGTCGCCGAACGAACCGTACTCGTTCTCAACCTGCGTCATGATGATCGGGCCACCATGCGTGATCTGTAGCGACGCGAGTTCCTGCCCAACGCGCTTCATGTACCGCTCGGCCGCAGCAAGAAAACGCGGATCGGTGCTGCGGACTTTCATGGCCGGCGCCGCCAGCAGCCATGCAGGAAAGCCACCGAAATCCCACTCCGAGCAGATGTACGGGCCCGGCCGAAGAATCACCCACAGCCCTTCCTCCTGCGCAGTGCGGATGTATTCCGCAACATCGAGATTGCCGCCGAAGTCGAACTCACCCGGTTTCGACTCATGCAGGTTCCAGAAGACGTAAGTCGTCAACGTGTTCAAGCCCATCGCCTTCATCAGGCGCATGCGCTGCCGCCAGTACGGACGCGGCACGCGCGCGTAGTGCATCTCGCCGGAGATGATCTGGAAGGGTTTGCCGTCCAGCAGAAAATGCTGTCCGCTCCAGCTGAAGGTGCGCGCCGGTTGTTGCGATTGCGCGGCATGAAGCACGCTTGCGCTTACGATTATGAGCAGCAGGATCTGAATTCGTATCAAACGTCGCAACGGGATAGACATTCTCGAAGCAGCTCCACGTCAATTTAGTTGGTTCGACCAAGAATATACATGCCAGTGTTTGTGGGGATATGGAGCGCATCTTTTGCGCGAAGGATCTCCCGCGATGCTTAAGGCAGAAATGCCGTGAATTGGCTCTTGACCAAGAAACGCCACGCGCATGGGCCCAGAGCCTGGAAAGTGCAATCCAAGTGCAATCCAGTTTGAAATATTCCGGGAGATCCTTCGCGCAAAAGATGCGCTTCAGGATGAGAAGAGGATTGAGAGCGTTGCCAAACAACAGCACAGCTCGACGAGATTTACGCGGCGCTTGGAATGCCTGCTACATTATTGCGAACTGATATCAGAGCACACCGGACGATGAATGAGACTCGTTCATAACGCCACGAATGGCAAGCGATCGACCTATGTCGGCCTAATCACCGTCGTCGTGTTCCTGTCCGCAGTGCTCTGCATTGCGGATTCATCGCAGGCGGCAAAGATCACGATCGAGGGCACCGTGAGAACTGCAGCCGGTGATCCGGTTGCCGAAGCCCTCGTCACGCTGCGGCAAGTAGCTGAGACGAAAGTTGCAGAAATCCGTGCTGACGCTCATGGCTCTTTCGCGTTCACGATCTCACAGCCGGGCACGTTTACTCTCTCTGCGGAGAAGTCAGGATTTCGAAAAGGCGAGCCGCAGTCGATATCGGCGCAGAAGAGCAGGAACCATATTGATCTGGTGCTCACTCCGATCCAGTTGGAGTCGGCAAAGATGGAATTCGACGACAAGCCGAATTTCTCCATAGCCGGCGTGACCGACTGGAGCGGCGCCGGCGGACATGGTTCCGAAACGGGACTGCGCACGAGCGAAGCTCTAACCAGGCAAACGCTCGCTCTCAACGCAAACGCAGCGAACGCCGGGGAGCCGACATCAGGGAATCGCGAGAGCGAAGCGGCACTCCGCGACGAACGCGAACAGATTCAGAAGTCCCTTGCCGGAGGCGATCAGGCCGATTTACATCGCAGGCTGGGAGACATCGACGAGCGCCTGAACGACCCCGTTGCGGCGGAACATGAGTATGAACAAGCTGTCCGCATGGATCCGAGCGAAGGTAATTACTTCAGTTGGGGAACGGAGCTCCTGCTCCATCGCGCTTCTGCCGCCGCAGTTCAGGTTTTTGAGAAAGGAGTCGCGGGGCATCCGAAGTCGGCGAGGCTGCATGCGGGATTTGCCGCCGCACTGTATGCCAATGGATCAGTTGAGCAGGCAATGGCGAGTGCTTGTCGCGCTTCTGATCTTGAACCGGATCGTGTTGAGTTTTACGCGCTCATGGCCGAAATGGAAAAGACGGCGACCTCCACATCTCCGTGCATTGCTCAGGATTTGAAACGATTCCTGACTCTCCAGCCCGAAAACGCATTGGCCAATTACTACTATGCTATGACGTTGTGGAAACAGCAACGCACTTCGCCTTCATCTCCACAAGTCGCCAATGTGGAGCGACTCTTGGAGAAAGCAGTCAGCTTGGATTCCCATTTCGGTGACGCCTTTCTACAGCTCGGAATGCTTCACGAACAAAATGGCGAGGCGGAGCAGGCAGTCAACGATTTTGAGTCCTGCATTGCAACGTCGCCTAACTTGGCCGAATGTCATTACCGATTGGGCCTGGCCTACCGACGTCAGGGTGAAGCCGCGAAAGCAGACGCAGAAATAAGGAAATACCAGCAAGCGCAGTCGGCCGAAAACGCCAACATCGAGCGTAAGCGAAGCAGTCTCCGGCAATTTTTGGTAGTGCTTAAAGACAGCCGGAGTCAGTTCACGAAAACCCAGTTCATTAATCAAGCGAGGTGACTGAATGAGCAGTTTCTTGGGCAGGATGATGTTTGTGTTCGCGGTCTTCACAATCTTTACGGCGAATATCAATGCTCAATCCAGCTACGACCTCCGCTCGCCGGACAATCGCGTTGAATTAAGAATTCGCACCGCCGACCGCGTTCACTATGACCTTCTATTGAACGGCCGTGCGCTGCTGGCAAACTGCACGCTGTCACTGGATGTCGAGCACAAGAAGCTCGGCATTGCACCCAGGGTCCTCGATGCCAAGCAGCGCAGCAACGATCAGATCATCCGTCCAACGATTCGGCAGAAATTCGCGCAGCTTCGCGATGCGTACAACGAACTGCGCCTGACGATGGACGGCGGCTATGCCGTCACCTTTCGCGCGTACAACGAAGGCGTGGCGTACCGTTTTGAAACTTCGCTACCGCAGCAGCAGGTGAAAGTTTATGCGGAAGAATCCAACTGGAACTTTCCTCAGGACTCGATTGTTTACTATCCGCAGGAAGACAGCTTTTTCTCGCACAATGAGCGCAAATACACGCCTCAGCACCTGAGTGAGATTATTCCTGCCTATATAGCAAGTCTGCCCGCGGTGGTCGATGCCGGCGAAGGTACAAAGGTGGCGATTGCCGAATCCGATGCCCACGATTATCCCGGACTCTGGCTAAAAGGCACGGGGGCCAACGGCCTCGCAGCGACGTTTCCGCCGTATCCGCTGAAGGAGAAGCTCGAACGCGATCGTGATTTTCGCGTCGTCGAAGCCGCCGATTACATCGCGTCCACTTCAGGCAGGCGCACGTTTCCGTGGCGCGTAGTCGGTATCGCCGAGAAAGATGGCGATCTGATTACCAATCCCATCGTCTGGCTGCTTGAAAGCCCATCGCAGGTTCAAGACACGTCCTGGATCAAGCCTGGCAAAGTCTCGTGGGACTGGTGGAACGCGAACAACGTGTATGGCGTCGATTTCAAAGCGGGAATCAACACCGACACATACAAGTACTACATCGACTTCGCCGCGAAGTACGGATTGCCGTACATCATCCTCGACGAAGGCTGGTACAAGCTGGGCAACGTGCTTGAGGTTGTTCCTGAAATCAATATGGAGGAGCTGGCGGCTTATGCGCGTCAGAAGAATGTCGGCATCATTCTGTGGGTGGTCTGGAAGACGCTCGACGATCAGCTGATTCCCGCTCTCGATCAGTATGCCAAATGGGGAATTAAGGGCATAAAGGTGGATTTCATGCAGCGCAGCGATCAGATCGTGATGAACTTCTACGAGCGAGTCAGCCGTGAGTGTGCAAAGCGGAAGATGCTGGTTGATTTTCACGGTGACCAGAAGCCGGCGTCGATGACGCGCACCTGGCCGAATCTCATCAACGCAGAAGGCGTCCGCGGACTGGAATGGAGCAAGTGGAGCGCCGAAGCAGAGCCCGAGCACAACATGACGCTTCCGTTCACGCGAATGTTCCTCGGACCGCTCGACTACACGCCCGGCGCGATGCGCAACGCCTCGAAAACGAACTTTGCCCCAATCGCAGGCCAGCCGATGGCGTTGGGCACGCGCTGTCATCAGCTAGCGATGTACGTCGTCTATGAAGCGCCGCTGCAGATGCTCGCTGACAGTCCAACGAACTATCTGCGCGAGCCCGAAAGCATGGAGTTCCTCAGCCAGGTTCCGACCGAATGGGATGACACCAAAGTTCTCGACGCTCGCATCGCCGACTACATTCTCGTAGCGCGCCGAAATGGGAAAGACTGGTGGGTGGGCGCAATGTCAGACTGGACGGGACGGGATCTCGGCGTGGATCTATCCTTCTTAGGCGACGGAAGCTTCACGATGGACGCTTACCAGGACGGAGTCAACGCAGATCGCGCAGGCAGCGACTATAAGAAGACCACGAGCCGTGTCACAAAGAATGACAAGTTGAAAATCCATTTAGCTCCAGGAGGCGGCTGGGCCGCACACATTCAGGCGCGTTGAACAAAACTCTTAATCGCTGCACACCCAAATGGAAAAGAAGAAAATCGCAGTTAGTCTCATCCTCATGACATTGCTTTCGTCCCTTACTCTCGCTGCCCAGGATCGAAGCTATGGGCGCTCGATGGCGATCACACCCAACGGCATTGTTGCTACCAGCTTCACGTTGGCTTCGCAGGCGGGAGCGCACATTCTGGCCAAAGGCGGATCGGCAGTCGATGCCGCCATCGCGGCCAACGCCGTGCTCTCGGTCACCGAGCCGATGATGAACGGCATCGGGGGCGATATGTTCGCCATCTATTGGGACGCGAAGACCGGCAAGCTCACGGGTATCAACTCCAGCGGATGGGCACCGCAGGCGCTGACGCCCGAGCATCTGCGCGCCAAAGGCATCACTAGCATGCCGAGACACGGAATCGACAGTGTTACCGTTCCGGGTGCCGCCGCAGGATGGGCGGCGATGCACCGGCGTTTCGGCAGGCTGCCGTGGAAAGAGTTGTTCGAGCCGGCGATTTACTACGCCGAACACGGGTACGCCGTTCCCGAGATCATTCACGACTATTGGGAGAACCCGTATCTTACGGACGAGGGAAAGCGCGTCTTCCTACCCGACGGCCACGCGCCGGCGCTCGGCGAAATCTTCCGCAATCCTGATTATGCCAAGGCGCTGCGTCTTCTAGCCGATCAAGGACCGGACGCGGTCTATCGGGGCGACATCGGCAAGGCCATCGTGGCCACGTCGAACGAACTTGGCGGCACGATGACGCTCGACGATCTTTCCCAATTCACTCCGGAATGGGTGGATCCGATCTCGACCGATTATCGCGGCTGGCGCGTTTACGAATTGCCGCCCAACGGGCAAGGCATGGCCGCGCTCTCCATGCTGAACATCATGGAGCAGTTTCAGCCTGCAGCAGACGGTCCACAGGGCGCGACCGAGCTGCACAAGAAGATCGAGGCCATGCAACTGGCCTACGCCGACCTGAAGCGGTACGTGGCAGATCCTCGCCTTGCGAAAGTTCCCACTCAGGGACTGATTTCGAAGGAGTACGCGGTGCAGCGCGCGAAGCTCATCGATCCGAATAAAGCTCGCTGCGATTACGGACCGGGAATGCCTCCGGGCAGCGACACGACTTATCTCACGACCGTCGATCGCGACGGCAACATCGTTTCCTGGATCAACAGCAATTATTCCGAATTCGGCTCCGGCGTTGTGGTGAAAGGCATGGGATTCCCATTACAGAACCGCGGCGCGCTTTTTGTACTTGAGCGCGGACATCCTGACATCCTAGCCGGGCACAAGCGTCCTTTCCACACCATCATTCCAGCGTTCATGGAGAAAGGAGATCAGCACATCGGCTTCGGCATCATGGGCGGCTACAACCAACCACTAGCGCACGCGCAGTTCGTTTCCAACCTGGTCGACTACGGAATGAACATCCAGGGCGCGCTCTCAGCCCCACGCTTCACCGTGGGCCGCGATTTCTGCCACATCCTGATCGAAAGCCGCGTGAAGCCCGAGGTCATCGATCAACTGCGCGCAATGGGACACGACCTGCAAGTGCGCAAGGACTACTCAGCAGCCATGGGCCGCGGACAGGCCATCCTTCATGATTCAAGCAAGAAGATGAATTTCGGCGCCTCGGATCCGCGGGCGGACGGTTCCGCGGAAATGGAGATTCCGGATTTCTCCCGATAGCCCGTTTCGGGAATTAAAGACGAAGAGCACCAAGGAGACAAAGAAATTCGCGTCTCTGGCGCGTTCGAGTGCGGATTGGGCACTACGGCTAAGAATCTTCTGGGACGGCTGTGTCATTGGTGTTCAAACCTCGGTTGTGGTTCGTGAGAAAAGCAAGGCGGGCTGGCTCTCGCGTGAGTTGCTGGCTGCTGAACCCGGTGGCGGTCTAAGGCGTCCACCTCAAATCGCTGCAGGTTCCTTACCGTTCACCTCTAAAAAATTACCGCTCGACGGGACTCTCTGTAACTCTATGTTTAAATAGAACTTGAACCAATAGAATGCAAGAGAGACCTACTCCCCCGCAGCCGGTGTCTGGACTTCAGCGCGATGCTGCGGCCGCTAAGCGGCGCGCGCGCGAGCTTTGGATGATTGGCAAGGCGCTCGCCTCGACTGATCATCCCGTCATGGCGCATATCGTTCCCATGCGGCGATGCAATCTCTCCTGCGCGTACTGCAACGAGTACGACGACTTCTCGAAGCCTGTTCCCGTCGAGACGATGTACGAGCGCATCGACCGTCTGGGCGATCTGGGTACAACGATTGTCACCATCAGCGGCGGCGAACCGCTGCTTCATCCCGATTTGGACCTGATCATCGCGCGCATTCGCAAGCACGGCATCATCGCGGGCATGATCACGAACGGATATCTGCTCACGGCAGAGCGCATCCACCGGCTCAACAAAGCGGGACTCGATCATCTGCAGATCTCGATCGATAACGTGATGCCGGACGATATTTCGAAGAAGAGCCTGAAGGTTCTCGACAAGAAGCTGCAGTTGCTCTCGGAGCATGCGCTCTTCCACGTCAATATCAACTCAGTCGTCGGTGGCGGTATCCACAATCCGCATGACGCAGTGAAAGTCGGAACGCGCGCTCTGGAACTTGGTTTCACTTCGACAATTGGCATCATCCATGACGGTAGCGGACAACTGAAGCCGCTGCAGCCAGAAGAGCGCGAAGTCTATCGACTGATGAAGTCGTTCGAGAAGAAGAACTATTCGCGCTTCAATCACTTTCAGGATGCGATCGCTGATGGGAAGCCGAACACTTGGCGTTGTCGCGCCGGCTCCCGTTACATCTATATTTGCGAGAACGGACTCGTTCACTACTGCTCGCAACAGCGCGGCTTCCCGGCCAAGCCGCTCGCCGAGTACACCGTCGAGGATATCCGCCGAGAGTTCCTGACCGAAAAAAGCTGCGCTCCGCATTGCACCGTCTCCTGCGTGCATCAGATCTCCTACATCGATCATTGGCGCGCGCCGCAGACGATTTCGGCAATGCCGAATCGGGAACAGATCGATGTCGATGTTCGCGAACTGGTCAGGATGGAGTAAGGCAGCTTCTACGCTGCTAAGCTTCGCAAAAATCAACAGCAACACCAAACACAGGGTGCTTCGGCATTCGCCTCAGCATGACAAACCTGTTATTTACCAACCTTTGTCATCCTGAGCCAAGGAGCGAAGCGACGCCGGCGAAGGACCCTGCGTTTGCGGTTGCCGTTGGTGTTGTCTTCCCAAAACCAACACAACCGCAGGAGCAACGCCAACCATAAGGTCCTTCGGCAAAAATGAGGTCTCAGGATGATCACCTTCACCGCGATAAGGAATCAGGAACTCCTCATAGTCCGGTCCCTTTTCGCTGCTAGAACGCGTCGCCACCACCTCCGCCGAAACCTCCTCCTGAGAATCCGCCACCGCTGAAACCGCCACTGCCGCTGAAGCCAGAGTTGCTGTAGCTTGCGCGTGGGGTCGATACGAATGCTGAGGTCGTGTCTAACGCCATAGCGTTCAAATTGTGCATGAACAGCCAGGTGTTGAAGCTCGGCCCGTACGTGCCCTCATACCAAGTTGGCGGATTCTGCACGATCCCCTGAAATGCTTTTGCCCAGCGGTGCTCTACACCAAGCGCCATTGCATAGGGCAGGAACTTCTCGAATGTGTCAGGCGGCATTCGCTTCAGCCGGTCGGCATCGACCCGGTTCATAAACTCCTGGAAGCCTAGAATCTCCACGCGGGTGCGCACGCCTTTCATGCTCCGCGCCGTCATGATGCTGGCAAAGAGGACGATGATGATCACCGCAAGAGCAATCGCGCCGAACATCCATAGCCCGGATTGCGTGAAGTCAACATGGAGGAAATATCCCGCGAGCACAAATGGAGCGGCGGTGATCACAGCACCGAGAATCCAGTAAGCGTGCGCACTCTCAGGATCGAGCGTGTACATGCCTTTTTCTTTTAAGGACGACATTACATCGGTCTTAATAGGCTGAATGGCAACGTAGAAACGATTGCGCAGATCGGCGATGTGTGTTTCCGTTTGCCCGGCGGGAAATAAGTTCTCCATCATCACGCGCTCGAATGGAGCGAGGTCGTTCCACTGGTCCGGCCCTTTGAGCTGCACAAAGATGTAGTCCTTCTTGTGAAAGACGATCATCTGCGCGATTTCCTGTTCGCGAATCTTGATGTAGCCGCGCACAGCCAGATCGACAAGAGTCGACGTGATGTCGCGCGGATCGGTACTGTCATCGACTAGAGTTCCCACTTCGGCGGGACTCATGTCTTTCGGTGGCTGGTACATCGGCGCAACGGAAAGCCCGGAGCTCGGATCGCGGCCCTTGGTCCACCACAGCGCGAACATTACGATGAACGCAACAATGGGAAGAAAAATGATGGGATTACTCAACAGAAACCACAGAGCCCGCGTGAACTCGCTGGGCGACTGGAGCACTCCCTTGGGAATGAAAACGTCGACGGTGAGTCCGCCTCTGGCGGTTAGCGGATCTGATGTTTCGGCGACCACGTTCGCGCCCTGAATGTCGGTGACAGCCTTATCGTTCGAGTGGTAAACGCCCTGGAATGCCTGCGCGCGCAATTTGCCGTTCGCATCTTCCGGAAAGCGAACATATGCCGACGCCGCGTCGATGGGAACCGGCCATCCATTGCCCGTGATGTTCCAATAGAACTCGTCGTGGTCGTCGAAGAACTTCACGGCATTGCGAACCGAATAGATGATGTGAATGCGCTTGCTGGTATCGGTTGCGCCGGGAATGTAGATGGTCAGGACGCGATATCCACCCTGATTTTTGCTGCTGTACTTGAGTGGATTGCCTTCCTCGTCGATGACCTTTTGGACCTTGAGAAACAGCGAGTAGTTCGAGCCTTCCGGTCCGACGTAATCGACGGGAATGTACCTGTGAATCCCGTGGAAGCTTCCAGCGAAAGCAAGGGTGAGGCGTTCGTTAATATCGGCCGAGCCGTTCTTGTGAACGTCGATATCGGCACTGAAGTCAGAAATACGCCAGCTGCGCTGCTGTCCATGCGCAGGGAGGCCGCAGAACAGCAAGAGGACGGTCAGGAAGCGCGCAATTCTCAGTACGCGCTTATCTGATTGATGAAAGCGGGAACCTGTTTCATCCGCGCTCACGCTAGAACTTGACCACCGGCGTAGCCCGGTCCTCGGCGGTCTCGGTTTGGAAGAATTGACGTGGCGTGAAGTTGAACATTCCGGCAATGATGTTGCTAGGGAACGTTACGATCTTGGTGTTGAGGTCGCGCACCACGGCGTTGTAGTAGCGGCGCGAATTCTGGATCGCGTCTTCGGTTTGCGCCAGCTGGTTTTGCAGCGACGTGAACTGTTCCGAAGCCCGAAGCTGCGGGTAATTTTCCGCTACTGCGAGCAGACCGCGAAGGGCCTGCGTGAGCTGTCCTTCTGCCTGTGCCTTCTCATCGACCGTTGTGGCTGACATTGCTGCCGATCGGTAGCGGGCGATGTTCTCAAACGTACCTTTTTCGTGCGCGGCGTAGCCTTTGACGGTCTCGACCAGATTGGGAATCAGATCATGACGGCGCTTGAGCTGCACATCGATATCGCTCCAGGCAGAATCGGCGCGGACACGCAGTCCGGCCAGCCCGTTGTACAGAACAATGAGCAAGAAAACGATAACGGCGATCACAATGATCGCGATGATCATGCGTTTGCCTCCGGCTTACACCACGATTAACGTGAATCGCGGTCCTGAAGTTCCATGCGAATGCAGTTGGCCGGAAGTTATCACACGGGCGAGTGCAGCGCAATGAAGCCTGTGCCGCAATGATTACTTCCGAAAGCTGCGAGTGCGAACCACTCTTTGTGGACGAAGTGGACGATGTGGACAACGTGGACTGTCCATGATGTCCACTCGGTCCATAAAGTCCAGCGTGTGAGCCATAGGAATTCGGCGGATCCGTTCACTTTCGGAACGCGACATTAATCAGCAGCTTCTCGCCTGAAACATCTACAACGTTGCAGAATGACCGTTCGCCTTGTCGCGTGAAATCGAGCGAAACGCGGCTGTTTCCGATGCGCAGGTTGCGAAGATGCAGAAACTCGAGCCAGTCAGGCAAGGTTGGGTTCACGATGTTCAGTTCCTTGCGAGCGGCTGAGGGTCGTATTCCGAGCAATGAAGTGAGCAGCAGGAAAAACGCGCCCGAAGCCCACGCTTGCGGCGAACAGGAAACCGGATAATGTACGGGTTCGTCGTACTCGTTGCGCTGAACACCACAAAAGAGTTCGGGCAAACGATAGTCGCGGAAGTTAAGAGCAGCCTGATAGAGCGAGGTAAAAATTTTCTTCACTTCGGCGCGAAATCCATACAGCGCCATTCCGTGCGCAACGAGTGAGTTGTCGTGCGGCCATACGGAACCACGATGATAGCTTAGCGGGTTGAACACTCGCTCCGAAGCAGCCAGTGTTCGCCATCCCCAGCCAGATTCCATATCGTCACGCATAAATCGCTGGACGACGAGGCGTGCGCGATCCCGCGAGATTGCACGCGTGAACAGCAGGTGTCCGGCATTCGACGAAATCACTTCCAGAGGACGCTTGTGCGCGTCGAGCCCCATGGCGTAGAAGTTCTCGCTACTCACCCAGAAACTTTTCTCGATTTTTTTTGCAAGCTCTGCCGAAGATTTTCGCAGGCGGTCGGCGCGTTCCGTGTCGCCAAAGACGCGCAGCAGTTGCGACATCCGATACTGCGCTTCATAGCAATAGCCTTGCACCTCGACGAGCGCAATCGGAGGAGCCGCGACACTGCCGTCGCGATGCATGTTGGCATCCCAGGAATCCTTCCAACCTTGATTGGTCAGACCTTTCGGCGATCGCCGCTTGTATTCGACAAAACCATCGCCATCGAGATCGCCGTAGTTCTCGATCCAATCCAGCGCGGCGCGGGCAGCCGGGAGCAGATCCATCACGAGCTTCTCGTCGCCAGTCCAGTTGAAAGTCTCGCTTAGCAGGATGAGAAATAGAGGCGTGGCATCGACGGAGCCGTAATACGGTCCAAAAGGCATTTCGCCGGCACGCGTCATCTCACCGGTGCGGTACTCGTGGGGCATCTTCCCCGGCTCTTCGTCAAGCCAGTCGTTGAACTGTTTGCCTTGATAGCGGGCCAGTACTCGTAAAGTCTCAGCAGCCAAACGAGGATTGAGCAGCAGAGCTTGATATGCTGCAATCAGAGAATCGCGGCCGAACATGGTCGCGAACCAGGGAATTCCGGCAGCAACGATGTGCTGGTCCCCATTTGGGATTTGCAGCGCGTGAAAATCGGCGATGCAAGTACGCAGCGCCTGATCGAAGATGTCATTGCTGCTTTCGAAGCTGGTCGACTCCTGCTCCCAACGGTGAAACGCCTCGCGGCGGTCGCGAAATCCCTGGACTACGGTTTTGCCGGTCGGACGTGCGCTCTCGTCTCCAACGCGACAGCTCACGGTGTTCAGGAGTTCGCGAAATTGTGAGGCCGGAACTTTGAGTTTCCAGCGCGCGATGTTCTTCTCGATTTCATCGGGAGGCGTTTGGAAGCGAACCACGGTCTCGCGAGCCACCTCATCGAGCCCACGATAGAAAAAGACCAAACTGTTATCGCGAATGATCGGCTTATAGTACTGTCCGCATTTGTGGCGAGCGCATCCGCGCACTTGGAACACATCGACAAAATCAGACTCGAAGGCGATCTCGACCAGAAGCTCGGCATCCGATTGGTTGAAGTTTGAGAACGTGATCGAGTCATACAGCAACTGCGACGCCAGCAGTTGCTGCCGGCGAATGTGGATCGTGTTCTCGGGCAGATCGAATGAGTTGATCTGCGAAAGCGATCCAGTTGTCAGCTCGATCTTCGACGCGAAGGTCTTCTCCTCACTGGAGGACAGCACCACCGTGCGATTCCCGCCGACCTTCAACTCCATCTTGCTCAAAAAACGTGTGTCATCGTGAAAGAAGCCAACATCGGGTGCGCCCGGCGGAGTGATGTCTCCCGAAACCGTGGTTGAGAGAAAAGTCTTGCCATCGATGAGAGTAAGGTTGTTGACCTTTCTCGGTTCGTGAACAAGAAACCCGAGCTGTGGCTCGGGATACGGACATCCGACCTCCTGGAGTTCATCAGGAGGTATCTGCACTAGCGTGCTCATGCGGCGGCGGCTCCCGGTTCAGTGAGGATCGAGAGAGCGTCCGCGGAAGTAAGCTCAATGGGCGCTTCTACCGTACAGATCGATTCGTAAAGTTCCAGGTACTTTCTCGTCATCACCTCAACAGAGAAATTATCGCGCGCATATTCGTGAATGAGGAGCGGTGGAATCGATAAATCGCGAACGCAGTCCACCATCTGCTCAACAGATTCGCACACAAAACCTGATACTCCGTCACGTACCACTTCGGGAACGGATCCACGTTTTAGAGCGATGACCGGCGTCCCGCAAGCCATGGCCTCGATCATCACCAGGCCGAAGGGCTCGTTCCACTGAATGGGGAAGAGCATTGCCAGAGAGTTTCCCAGCAGCTCATTCTTCGCCGCGAGATCGGCCTCGCCGATGTATTCGATGAAGCGGCCGTCGATCTGCGGCTTAATCTCCGACTCGAAGTAGCTCTCGTACATGGGCTGAATCTCCCCCGCAAGCTTCAGCGGAATGCCAGTCTTCTTTGCTACCTCAATCGCGAGATGCGGACCCTTAACCGGCGCGAGCCTTCCGATGAAGCTCAAATATGGCTGCTTTTTGGGCTGCAGCCGGTAGTCGGAGAGATGGATCCCGTGGTGAATTGATCTGCAGTGCGGCATGGCCTCAAGCGAGCACTGAAACTCGCTGATTGCCACGTAGTGCACTTGAGGGAAATAGGAGTAGAAGTCGCTCAACGCCTGCTCGTGCGGATGATGCACTGTGTAGACGACCGGCTGATCGACGAACCGCGTGCTCGCGAGTCCAGGAGCGTTGTTCAGATGAATGATGTCGCAATCGCGAGCTGCGTCTGCCATTGCCCAGGTTGTGTGATTTACGTCTTTCAAGCTCCCGAAAATTTCGCCTTTGAGCGGCCACTCTGATTCGGGATACAGCGATCTCACTTCCACATCGACAGTGGAGTCTCCATTGGCGTACACGACTACATCAATTCCATTCTGCTTCAGGCCCTCGGCCAAATGTCCGATGAACAGCTCTGTTCCGCCGTATCGACGAGGGGGAACCGGAATGAAAGGCGGGGCGATCAGGGCAATTCTCATTCTTCTCCTTTAAGTGTTGGTAAACGCGAGAGTTGTGGAGGTCTCTTGCCGGGATCGAGCAATGCAAACTAGTAAGATGCCGGTGCCTCTGGCCCACGTTGGCGCACCAGGAGCGGGCAGATCATTGGTTCAGCAACTGAGAGAAGCGGCCCAGTCAGTTAATGTCCGCATCACCCAATCCACCTCCCCTCCCCCCTCCCCTCCCTGCCGTTCGTTGAACAAACGCGTTCCATCTAATGCACTTAGCCTTCAAGCGCCGGGGATCATTGCCATTTTGAGCGACAATATCTTGTGATCGCTTCTCTGCGATCAATACATATTGCGATTCCCACTTCTGTTTGCCTCTGCAGAGCGACTTCGCCGCAGCGCGGTTGAAGCGATCTGCAGGCCGTAAAGCAGCGTGCCAGCACGTTTGCTGTCCAACGTTTTGTCGGCGAGATCGCGGCAGACATTCATGGCCGCCACACGGATCGCGTCTTCGTCGCTTAGAAGCGGCACCTGATAAGACGTCGGCTTGGCTGTTTCAGAGCTCTTGCGCTTGCGTCCGTCAGGCGTCCGGCCATGGAAGTAGCAAAAAGGCCGACCTTTCAGGGCTGGAGAGCCACAGCCACCGCCATCATCCCTGGTGAATTGACACCGTGGCGCGTTCAGCACCGCAAGCTGCTTCAGCTCATTGCTATGAGTTTCGCCAGACACACTGATTCTCCTTTTGTTCGCTAACGAAATCCGACCACGTCTTGGCTATCAGAGTCAATACTTGATCCGTCGCTCGTTGTGGAAAACTCTGACTATGGCTGTTTCAGAGTTACTGTGTACAACAATCAGAATCTGTCATGTTGAGCGGAGGAGGGTCCCGCGCGTTTCCGGGGACCCGCCGAGCGCTGCAGTTGCGCTCGGTGGGGCGGGCGCGGGAGATGCGGGTCCCCAAGAACGCGGTTTTCGTTCTTGGGGTGCAGAGACGGGAGTCGAAACATCTTGCGTTTTGGCTTTCGAACGCAGCAAGCCTGAAAATGGTCTAGCCGTACCTAGTCTCGACAAAAAAATAGAAGGTTGAGGTCATTTCCAAGATGATCGTATGAAGGCTCGTCGGGCGAGTCATTGCTCTTGAAGGTGGACGTGAACGGCGAGACGGTGCGCGTGTTCGGCCGCACGGGAGAATTGGCGGAGCGTCTGGAAGCCAGCGGTTACGACATCCCGGGGGGGGGCGAGATCGAAGCCGGAATGGAACTCCATCTCCCTGCTCGGTGAAAGCCGGTCAGAACAACGGCGGATACAAGACCATCGAAGAGTTCTTGCCCGAAGCCGCTGCCTGAACTGATGCCATACCCACCTGTTCCGAGTCAGAGAGAAAAAGACGCCTCTGACTCGGATTCTTCTTCGATACCATCTCCCAAACCCAATCCACAACTTGCTAACCGGTTACTTCCAGAACTTTCGTCCTTAAACTCCCTAACCAGAGCTATACTAAGACGTCT
>DASTZZ010000051.1 GCA_035764005.1 Terriglobales bacterium | reverse complement strand
ATTGCAGTCGGCCATGCCATCGGACGCCTCGGCTGCTTCGCTGCAGGATGCTGTTTTGGGAAACCAACAACCCTGCCGTGGGGCGTGACATTCACGAATCCGCTGGCACAATGGGCAGGAACACCGCTCGGCATCCGCCTGCATCCCACGCAGATTTACGAGTTCCTCACCGAGTTCCTGATCTTCCTCCTGCTTCTATGGATTTTCCGCCATCGCCACTTTGAAGGCGAGATCTCGGCAGCGTATCTCTTCCTCTATGGCATCGCACGGTACTTCCTGGAATTCCTGCGTGCCGATCCAGACCGCGGCTCGATGTTCGGTGGAATAATGAGCGCTACGCAATTCATCGCTTTGCTGCTGGTCATCGGCGGAGGAGTGATGTGGATGCTCTGCCCTCGTCCACAGCGCGCCGGCAGCACGCAGCTCGCAACCACCGCCTGAGCCTAAGCCAAGCTTTCTCCTGCGTTCGCAGCTTAGCGAGTCCGTCAATACGTACTTCCTGCCTTCCAGGCGAAGACCACAATTGCGTTACAGGCACGCATCACAAGCGGCAAGACCAAGTATGTTTCGCGTGCCTCGCAATTCCACCCAGTTAATCCCTGGGGGCAGACTCGAAGTCGCTCGGCTGCTTCCCGAATCTTTTCCGCAGATCGAACTCCGTGCATAGTCTGGATTTCCCCCTCTGGCTTCGTGCGTTGCATTTTGGCAATTTGCTCTTCGTTACCTTACTGATCCGAAGCGGGCTCGAAATACTCGGCGCTCATCCCAAGCTGTACTGGAACGACAACTGCACGCCGGGCACGCAGTGGCTGAATTTGGGCACACGCATTCCGGCAGATCGGAAACTTGCACCCACGCCTCACTTCGGCAGAGCATCTGCAATTGCGGGGTTCGCGGGAGGGGAACGTTCTTCATTGGGAGTTCTGGCGGCTGTGCTCCTCTCGGGCTTGTATCTACTGTTGCTGATGTTTGTAGTCCCGCGCACCGAGCCACAGTCCGAGCTTCTTTGGACATCAAGGGATGAAGAGATCTCTTTGCCCTCATGGTTGGCTTTGCCGGGCAGGAAGAATCTGGGAATGGCGAGGCACTGGCATTTTTTGTGCGATGCCGGTTGGCTGCTGACGGGAATCGCCTATTACACGCTGTTGTTTGTAACTGGCGAGTGGCGGCGCATCGTGCCCACTTCATGGTCGATTATTCCCGGAGCCTGGCACTCCTTCCTGCAGTACGCGAGCCTGCATCTGGTGGAAACCCCAGGATCCTACAACCCGCTGCAGAAGCTCGCGTATTTCTCGATCATCTTTGTGGTTGCGCCGATCACCATCGCCACCGGAATAGCGATGTCTCCGTCGATCACGGCGCGTTTTCCCTGGTATCTCAACATCTTTCATGGAAGGCAATCAGCGCGCAGCATTCACTTTCTCTGCATGCTCGCGTTCACCGGATTCATGATCGTGCACGTGGCCATGGTGATCGCCCACGGCTTCGGACACGAACTCGCTCTGATCGTGCTGGGAGAGACCTCGCACCAGAACATAGAACTCGCATTGCTGATCGGGTGCTCCGGACTTGCCGCTGTGTTTCTCCTCCATGTAGCTGCGACTGAGGCCTCACTCAAGCACCCTCGATTTGTGCAGAACACCATTGGGTGGATGATCGATGGAGCGCGTCGCGCACTTTTCCGCCACAGCATTTCACGCCAGAACTACGCGAGTGCCGATCTCGCTCCGTACTTCCGCGTGAATGGACGTCCTCCTGTCAATGTGGCTTATAACGCGATGGCATCTGACGGTTTTGGCGCTTATCAATTGCAGGTAGCCGGATTGGTCGCCCATTCTCGGCAATTCTCACTGAAGGACCTGCGGCAGATGCCGAAACAAATCCAAGTGACCAAGCATTGCTGCATCCAGGGATGGTCTGCTGTGGCCCAATGGGCAGGAGTGCCGCTGCGTCACATTGTCGAAGTGGTCCAGCCGCTCTCGTCGGTTCAGTACATCGCGTTCTACGCCTTCGACAACAAGTCAGAAACGGAGCCGAACGCCGATGGCCCCGGACAGTTCTACGGCACCATTCATCTTGACCTTGCGCGCGATCCGCAAACCATTCTTGCTTACGAAATGAATGGCGAGCCTTTGCCGGTCGCTCACGGCGCCCCGCTGCGTTTGCGCGTGGAGACGCAGCTCGGGTTCATGATGGTGAAATACATTTGCCGCATAGAGTTTGTCGCCGACTATCGCACAGTCGGTCAAGGTCAGGGAGGCTGGCGCGAAGACTACCAGTTCTACAGTCCCGAAGCAGGAATATAGCTTTCCAGCATTGCGAGGCAGCAGATAGCGTATCCAGCGCCTTCTAACGATTACAAGAACCAATGTCAGAGCTGATTTACGAGCTCCCGCGAAAATCGCGGACCACGGCACAACCTCCACTGCGCGCGTGCGCGGAGCCGCGAGGCCCGATGGCAGGTGGGAGGCATGGCTGGAATTTCAACCGAGCGACAGCCACAAACCCGTGCTGCGTACTGAACAGGAAACTTCGCAGCCGACTCGAACCACCATTCAATATTGGGCTTTGGGACTGGAGCCGTTGTATCTGGAAGGCGCTTTGGCTCGCGCGCAAGGGCGGCTGCTCTAGTTTCGCACTGTGCAACACAGCGGAGCGTCCAGGAAGCAACATCGCCATTCAGCAGTTCTCCTTCGCTTGAAATAATCTTCGATTCCGCGCGACTGCGAGCGCTGCTGCGGCCGGCCGAAGCGTTCTGCAATACAAAACCATCAGCCAATAACTGCTCCGCCTTGAAAGCGCTTGCAGCAGAGTGATACATGACATCCCCGTGCGCGCGTAGCACGCCAATTTCATTCTGGGGGTCAGGGATGCACTCCGAGGGTCGACGCGAGTTTCACCAGAGTTCTTTTTTGGGAATCCTATACATTTTTCTTGCGTTTGTTCTTCTGCTGGTGACGTCATCTCTTCCCGTTCTGGCACAAACCAATCGCGGCGGCATCAGCGGTACGGTCTTTGATCCACAGGGCGCCGTCGTTCCAGAGGCTACGGTCACCGTGATCAACGTAGGAACCAACGAGAAGCACGTCACCAGGACGACGAACGCCGGAACATACATCGTCAGCAATCTCGATCCGGTCACCTACCGAGTCGAGGTGGAAACGCCCGGGTTCCGCAAGGCAATTTATGAGGGCGTGAAAGTTGATACTGCGACGACGGTCACGCGGAACGTGAATCTGCTGCCAGGGTCGGTCGCCACCGTCATCTCGGTTGAAGCCCAGGCGCCGCTCATGAACACCGAGTCAGGCACGCAGTCACAGACGATCACTGCGCGACAGATGCAGGATGTTCCGCTGTTCAATCGCAGCGTTCTCGACCTGGCGCTCACCGCGCCAAACGTGAGCGGCACAGCCGGAAGCGAAGACGCCGATGTCACCTCGGGACAGCCGGTGCCGGGCTTCAACATCAACATCAACGGCGGACGCTCAGGGAGCACGACGATGCTCGCCGATGGTGTGGACAACACGGGAGTCGGAATTGCGCGCGCAATAGTGGACTTTACTCCCGAAACGGTACAGGAATTCTCGGTGCAGACGTCGGCGTATTCGGCCGAGTACGGGCAGACCGGCGGCGGCGTCATCAACGTGACCACGAAGTCGGGCACGAATCAGTACCATGGCGAGGCGCTGTGGTATACGCGAAATCCGATCACCAACGCCGAGAAGTGGACTGCCGGCAGCACGCGTCCGCCGAACAATCTGCGCTTCAATCAGTTCTCAGGAACGCTCGGCGGACCGGTGTGGATCCCGAAGATCTACGACGGCCGCAACAAGACCTTCTTCTTCTTTGCCGGAGAACCGCGATATCGCGAAGATTTTCTGGTGGTCGACACGCTGCTGCCAACCGACGCGATGCGCCAGGGCGACTTCAGTAATCTCGTCCGCACCAGCAGCGGATGGCTGCCCACCGACGTGGCTGCGCGCTTCAATTTGACATCGGTCGGTCCCAGCACGATTTTCCAGCAGTTCAATCTGGTGAACGGACAGATGAAACGCATTTCCGGCAGTCCAGTAGCGTTTCCCGGAAATGTGATTCCGCAGTCGATGATGGATCCGGTCGCGCTGAAGGCATTGCAGTTCATGCCTGAGCCCAGCGACTGGCATCTCGATCCGAATGGGCGCGTGAAGAATTACGTTGTAAATCGATTTGTCAAACAGGATGAAGTCCGCTGGACACTGCGCCTCGATCAAAATTTCAGCGACAAGAACAAAGCCAATTTCCGCTATACCTATGTGCCGGCAGTGGGCACGCGCGGCTTCGGCAGTGACGTAAACGGGAATTCGGCGGCCTACAGTTGGGCGCGGCAGTTCGTGATTGCCGATACACACGTGATCACGAATCGACTGATGAACGACTTACGACTGAACTACACGCGCGGCACGTTCAGCGAGGACTACTCGCCTGAATTCAACATCAAGACTGGACAAAATATCTCAACACAACTCGGCCTCCCGAGCCTGACCAAAGGCGGCATACCGCTGTTGCAGTTCAGCAGCGACAGCAATGGTTACGACGCATTCACGAACATCGGCTCCTCGGCTTCGACCAACAACTACAACACCGAAGAACGCTACAACATCGTCGACATGGTCTATTGGGACCGAGGGGCCATGCGGTGGAAGTTCGGCGTCGATCTGACGCATGCGTTGCTGAACGTAGCGCCATTTTTCGGCGCGTCGGGCGGGCGTTGGGACTTTCGCGTCTTGCAGACTAACTCGAATCCTTCGTCAACAAGCTCGTCGACTGGCGGCAATCCCTTCGCAAGCTATCTGCTGGGAATCCCGAACCAAATAGCGGTTCGTCCGTTGCTGATGAACTATTACTATCGCTGGAACTCGGCGGCGGCATTCATCCAGAACGACTGGAAGGTGAAGCCGAATCTCACGCTGAACCTCGGCGTTCGCTACGATCTGCAACTGCCACGCACGGAAAAGAACAATCTTCAAGGCTCCTTCCATCCGGAGTTGGCGCAGTCTTTCCCGCTGAGCACGCCGATCACGATACCGGGTACCACGACGACTCTGACGTCCTTCAACGTAGTGCCGTTCCAATTTGCAGGTCATGGCTCGTCGAAGTACATCGAGCCCATCGATCGTTGGAATTTTGAACCTCGATTCGGGTTCGCATGGAGCCCTTCCATGTATCACGATCGCTTGGTTGTGCACGGCGGCTACGGCATTTCGCACCAATCGATCCTCGGCAATAACCGGCTACCGAACCCAGACTTTGGCGGATTCGTAAACGCATCAACCATAGCGAGCGGAGGGGGTTCCAGCGGCAGCGTTGATCCCACTTCGGCGTTGCGGCTCTCCAGCAATACCGAGGCTGTCAATCCGGGGCTAACTCCTGCGCAGGCGCTGAACATCCCGGCGAACGGCCTTGTGTTTCTTCCGAGCCTCGGCATTCCGGGATACGTCATTGCGCCGGACACGCACATTCCTTACGTCCAGAATTGGAACCTGACATTCCAGCAGGAAATTGCGCGCAATACCGTTTTGGAACTCGGTTATGTTGGCTCTAAGGGGACGGGTTTGTACACGCAATTGATCAACATCAATCCGCGTGACTTCAGCCTGGTTCAGCAGATGGAGAACTCTGTCGTTTTTCCGGGCACGACGGGGACAGCGGTGACGCCGATCGGCACCGAGAGTAGCCTCAACGATCCGCTCGGCCGCAAAGACCTGCTTGGCAATACGATCGCGGTTCCCTGGGGTTCACTGGCGAGTACCTACCAAGGCTTCAACAATCTGAACGAGTATTTTAATTCGCAGGCAAGCAGCATTCGGCACGCGGGCTACATAAGCTTCACGCGTCGGATGAAGAGCCTCGAAGCAACGGTGAACTACACGTTCTCGAAGTCGATGGACAACGCCTCCGATGCCAGTCCCGATACGCGCACGCTTACGACGCCGACCTCGAGCGGCGGGAACGCGAGTTTCGGAGCGCCACTGAGTTCAGACTATTCGATCTCGACCTTCGATCAGCCGCACTGGTTCACCGCGCGTTACGTGTGGGACATGCCGTTTGGCCGCGGACGAACGTTCCTGAGTGATGCCTGGGCGCCGATCCAGGCCATCGTCGGGGGCTGGACGACGAGTGGTTTGGTCCGCATCAATAGCGAATATCCGTTCATGCCGACACTCAGCGACGCCAACGGATTGAATGCCAGCCTCACGCACACGGTTCGCCCCGATATAAATTCCAGTGAACCGCTGATCAACCCGCTTTATAACCGGAATTGCGTCGCGGTTGCGACCTGCGAACCATACGTAAATCCGGCGGCATTTATGCGTCCCGAAAAGGGAACGCTTGGGGATGGCGCGCGTGTGCTCGCCATCCGCGGACCACTACAGAAGTTCTTTGATGCGTCAATCCAGAAGAACTTTCCCTTTCCCGGTAAGTGGGGAGCTGACGGCACTCGCCGCATCCAGTTCCGCGTCGACGCGCTGAATGTCTTCAATCACCCGAACTGGCAGGTCAGCTCAGGCAACGCCGGACCAGATTGGATGGCAGCGCCGAACGAGGGGACCATCACGCTGAACACGACTACGGGCGTCACCACATTCACGCCGATTAGCGCCTCTGAGTATGACACATGGGCAAAGATCAACTCGCAGCCGCTGTCGAATACATCCTCGGGCAAGTCGCAGTTGTCGGCCATTCAGCAGATGATCAACTCGCAGCGCGGAGCTTCGGGTGCGCTGCCGACAACCTTCTGGTCCGTGCCGATCCCGCAGCAGTTCGCCACGACCGATCCCAACAAATTCGATATCCGCACGTTAGACGGGTTCAAGCTTTACCGCTTGCGGCAAGCCTACAACACGGGTTTCGGCCAGTTGCGCGAATTGCAGTTGCCGCGCTACCTGCAGTTCGGTATCAGAATCTTCTTTTAACGAGACCCGGCGATTGTGAGAATCATTTCCGTATTCCTTCTGCTCGCCGCGGGCGCTTATGCACAAGTGCCCGCGATTCCCTCTTCCGCGGCTTCGGCGCAATCGGCGTCTTCAGTGCAGGAACCCCCACGCGAGTGGGTGGATCCTGCCACGCACCACCGCATCGTTCGCCTGTCGGATGAGCCCGGCACCGCGAGTCTCTATTTTCACCAGAACGCCTACACCGCCAAGGGCGACCTGCTGCTTGTCACCACGCATGAGGGGCTGTCGGTCATCGACCTTCAGACCCACAAGATTCGGCAGGTTGTGGAGGGCAGGGTTCGCAACGTGATCGTCGGACGCAAGACGCGGCAAGTCTTCTATCTAAAAGGAGACACCGCGTACGCCACAAATCTCGATAGCGGTGAGACGCGCAGCATCGCGACGGAGGCGCGCCTGCGTACCGGATCGGGCTTCGCCGTGAATGCCGACGAGACTCTGCTCGCAGGAAGCTGGGAGGACAATCCGCAGACTCCACAGCAGAACGCGACGCAGCTTCCGCGCGACCGCGGCGACAACTATCCCGGCAAAGGTTCGATGATGGAGCGGCGCCTGGCGGCGAAGATTCCGATGTCGCTCTACACGATCGATATCAAAACGGGAAAGATCAACACCTTCAATCATTCGATCGACTGGCTCAATCATGTCCAGTTCTCGCCTACCGATCCGAATCTGATCATGTTTTGCCACGAAGGGCCGTGGCATAAGGTTGATCGCATCTGGACCATCAAGAGGGATGGCACCGAACTCCGCCAAATCCATCATCGCCACATGGAAATGGAGATCGCAGGACACGAATTCTTTAGCCCCGACGGCAAGACGATCTGGTACGACCTGCAGACGCCGAAAGGGAAAGAGTTCTGGCTGGCGGGATTCGATCTGGCGAGCGGAAAAACAACGCGCTATAAGCTCGAGTGCAGCGAGTGGTCAGTCCATTACAACGAAGCGCCCGACGAGAAACACTTCTCCGGCGATGGCGGTGGGCCGAATAGCGTCGCCAAAGGCTGCAACGGCCAGTGGATCTATCTATTCACTCCGAAAAACGGCGTGCTTGAGGCCGAGAAGCTGGTCGATCTCTCCAAACATGATTACCGACTGGAGCCGAATGCAAGCTTCACGCCCGACGGCAAGTGGATTGTATTTCGCTCGAACATGTTCGGACCGACGCATGTGTTTGAAGTGGAAGTGAAGCGGGCGGAGGAATGAAGGTGCCCTTTCGCATTCGTCATTTGTCGCCATCCAACACCTGTCACCCTGAATGCGCCTTTTGCGCGAAGGATCTCCTGCAATATTTCGATTTCATTGCTGTCGGCTTGGTTCTTCTACGAACCGGCCAATCGGTTCTGGTGAGAGCCCATCAGGTGCATTTCAGTCCGAAGCATCGCGGGAGATCCTTCGGCCAAGAGAAGGCCCTCAGGATGACAGTCCAGACGCTGGTTGCCGCTTAAGAATGCACGCGGCCCATCGCGACCGGCGAAGCTATTCGAAGTAGTATCCAGGTTCACAATTCGTATCGTCCATGCGGAACATGCTTTTAAGATTACTCGCTGCCCTCTTAGTCCTCGCTGCAAACTCTGCAGCCCAGAATGGGAATTCGTTGGCTTTGGGCGGTATGAGATTCAACTTCGGCCAGCATGCGCGTAAGGGATTTACTCAGGCCACGCTCCATACTCTGTACGATTCCGCTCGTGGATACGGCTTCATGCAGCCGCCAAATGTACTGCAGGAACAAAGCAGTGTTTGTGCCGACGCGCCATTCTTTTTTTCGCTCGACGTTCCGGAAGGAAAGTACGACGTAACGCTTCGCCTCGGAGATGAACGGGATGATTCCTCCATAGCAGTGAAAGCGGAAGCGCGGCGGCTTCTGGTCGAGCCGTTGCAGATTCGGCGGCGTAAGTTCGTGACTCGGCGCTTCACTTTAAACGTTCGTTACAAAGAATTAGCTAACGGCAAGATCGTTCACCTCAAGAATGATGAGAAGAACGATCTCGATTGGGATCATCGCCTCAGTCTGGAGTTCAACGGCGCGCATCCGTGCGTCAACGAACTGGAAGTTAAGAAAAATGATCAAGCGATCACCGTCTATCTGGCTGGCGATTCGACGGTCACGGATCAGCGTCGCGAACCCTGGGCGGCCTGGGGACAGATGCTGCCCCGATTCTTTCGCCCGGGAGTCACAATTGCCAATCATGCAGAGTCAGGCGAGTCGCTGAAGAGCTTCATCGGTGAAGAGCGCCTGGCGAAGGTTCTCGAGACCATCAGACCTGGCGATTACCTCTTCATTCAATTCGCACACAACGACCAGAAGCCCGGGCCGGCGCACGTCGACGCGTTCACTACATACAAAGAATATCTGCTCCGCTATATCAACGCCGCCCGTGAAAAACACGCCTTTCCCGTTTTGGTCACCTCGATGCTGCGGCGGAGGTTCGATGCGAACGGCAAGATCATCAATACGCTTGAAGACTATCCGGAAGCGATGCGGCAATTGGCTAAGGAGCAGAAGGTCGCATTGATCGACCTGAACGCAATGAGCAAAACGCTTTTCGAAACGCTCGGTCCGGAAGGAACTCTAGAAGCGTTTGTCCATTACCCGGCGCATACATTTCCTGGTCAGGATCAGGAGTTGAAAGATGACACTCACTTCAACTCTTACGGCGCATAGGAGCTGGCGCGCTGTGTAGTTCAGGCCATTCGAGAGAGCAATCTTGGATTAAAGCCCTATCTGGTTACAGATATCGGCGACTTCGATCCCGCGCATCCGGACTCAGTTCAGAAATGGAACTTGCCCAACAGCCCTTCGCTTGCGCTGGAAAACCAGGTAGGGAATTGACCTGCGGTTCATGCCAGACCGACGAACTCGCCGCCGGCACGCGGTGGGCCGGAGGTCGCCAACCGGCGGAGCTTCGGTGGCTGATCCGCACGAGAGTCTGAGCGAGCGCAGCCGTGACACACGCGGCTGCCCCACGGGCTACCGCCGCCTCGGTCTGCTTCGTCCTATTGCGATTCTCCCTGCTTCCGACAACTCTGAAGATATGATGAGGGTGCCAATGCGCTTCGACATCATCACCATCTTTCCCGACTTCTTTCACGGGCCGCTCGATTTCGGCGTGCTGCGCCGTGCCCGGGAGCAGGGACTGGTGCATGTCACAATTCATGACCTGCGTGCGTTTACCCACGACCGTCACCAGACCGTCGATGATCGTCCTTTTGGCGGCGGTGAAGGGATGGTGCTGAAGGCCCAGCCGATCTTCGAGTGTGTCGAGTCGTTGGGTGTCGCATCACGAGAGGAACGGCTGAGTGGCGGACCGCGTGAAACGGTGGTTCTGCTATCGGCACAGGGCCGAGTCTTCCATCAACAGGAGGCCGAAGCGATGGCAAAGCTGGATCGCATCGTTCTGGTTTGTGGCCGTTACGAGGGAGTTGATGAACGGGTGAACGAACACCTCGCAGATCGCGAGTTGTCGGTTGGTGATTTCGTGCTGAGCGGCGGCGAACTCGGCGCCGCCATCGTTATTGACGTAGTTTCGCGCCTCATTCCAGGCGTTTTGGGCAACCAGGCTTCGGCGAAGCAGGAGAGCTTCAGTTCCGTCGTGAAGGTCTCCGAACCCAATGCGCCGGATTCCACCTGCGCATCGGGAGGCCTGCTCGACTATCCTCATTACACGCGCCCGGCAGATTTTCGCGGCTGGAGTGTGCCCGAGGTGCTGGCTTCCGGCAACCACGATGAAATTCGCAGCTGGCGTAGACGCAAGGCGCTCGAGAAAACTCTCCGGAATCGTCCCGAACTGCTACAGCCACAAACATTGAACGAGCAGGATCGAATGCTGCTGCATGAGGCCGGCGGTCTTGGCTCGGAGCGCCACAAAGGCTGACAGTGAGCTCTTCATCGGGTACAATCTACCTTTGTCCCTCGAGGCGCAGTCGCGCCTGCAGGGCTCTGTTGCGGCGTTATCCAGAACCACCTACAGGCGCGGCAAATCATAGAAATTTCAAGCGTGTGCCCGGCAGAGTCGGTGCGACGTGCGCGAAAGGAACTCATTATGTCGATTTCTCCGGTCATGGCAAAGCTTGCCGAAAAGCTCCAGCGCAAGGACATTCCTCACTTCAATCCTGGCGACACCGTCCGCGTGCAGGTGAA
>DASTZZ010000050.1 GCA_035764005.1 Terriglobales bacterium | reverse complement strand
CTCGGGTTGCGTCCCCGCAGAGCCCTATCCTCCGCTCAGCTATGCGCAGAGTGGACTATCAACAACCAGCCGAGCAATAGGTTTGCATTGAACGGCCCTTACCCCCTTAATTCCGTGTCTCACTCCAAGGGTTCACTTCAGCGCCACGAGAAGTCTCCGCAAACTCCCACGTCTGCACCTCTTCTCCCTTGCAGGAGCTGTTTCGGTTGCCGCAATAGCGTCTTCCTTCTGCAGGAGGGCTTGCATACTTTAACGGATTCAGGTCCAGCAAGCCGACTCATCACGCATGACCACTCCAAGCCTCGCGATCGATCGTCAACTTTTCGCAAGACGCGGGGCGCTCCACGCCTTGGCTACGGCTTTCCTGGCGCTGTTTTGCATTGTTGGACTCTCGCTCTGGGGACTGCCGTTCTTTTACGACTTTATGGTCCGGCAGTTTGGGTGGACGCGGGCGCAGGTCACTTCGGGAAACGCAATCAGCAAACTGGTGATCGGGCCGGCATTCGGATTCCTTGCCGGCTGGTTGGTCGATCGCTTCGGGCCGCGAGTGCTGATGATCTCCGGCATTCTGATGGCGGGAGCGGCGCTGATTGGACTCGGCAGCATTTCCACTTTGGGAATGTTCTACCTGTTTTATCTCTTTAACGCTCTGGGCTACGTTTGCGGTGGACCGCTTCCAAATCAGGTACTGCTTACGCGCTGGTTCGACAAAGCTCGCGGTAAAGCCATGGGTCTGGCTTACTTCGGAATCGGACTGGGTGGCGCGGTGTCGCCGTGGATTTCTCATTGGCTTGAGCAGCATTTTGGATGGCAGGATGCGCTGAAGGTGTTGGGATTGCTCGTGATCGTGATCGCGCTCCCATTCGCGTACTTTGTGCGGGACACACCCGCATCAGAGCTGGAAGCTCCGCGCGCTGCATCTCCTCCGATTGGTCATGCGTTTAAGTCGCTTCCCCTTTACCTTCTGCTGATTGCCAGCATGTGCTCGATCGCTGCAGTCAGCGGAACTCAGCAAAATCTCAAATTATTCTTGAGCCTCGATCAGCATTACTCTCAGGGGCAGTCCACGCGAATTCTCTCCTTGGTCCTCACCTTCAGCATGGGCGGGAGATTGCTGATGGGCTGGCTCGCCGATCGCTTTCCGGTGAAGCACGTAATGCTGACGATCTATCTGCTGGTTGCCTCAGCGATTCCCTTTCTGTTTCTCGCGCCGGCAACTGCTCCCGTTTATCTGTTCGCCATGATTTTCGGCGTGGGACTCGGCGGAGACTACATGATCATTCCTCTCATGACCGCCGAGATCTTCGGCGTGCAGATTCTCGGACGGTTGCTGGGAGTAATCCTTACCGCTGACGGAATCGCTGAGGCGGTATCGCCGTGGATCGTCGGGCACCTCCGTGATGTGAGAGGAACTTACTCTGCCGGATTCGCAGTTCTCATTGCAATCGCCTTGCTGGGAGCTTTCGTTGCGACGCTGCTTCCGAGGAGGCAGCCGGCATGAGCAATTCGATCGCACGCGTCGCCGCGATGAAAGATGCTGAGCATTTTCGCGCTCACTTGCGTTCGCTCGGCGTCAGCATTCCTTGCGACGATCGCGTGAATGCTAGTACTGACTCCCCGATTAGCCGCGAGTTAGTGATCGGAGACATAAAGATTGGTAATCGCATTGCTGTTCAACCGATGGAAGGGTGGGATGCTACAGCGGATGGCAATCCCAGTGAGAGCACAATTCGACGCTGGCGACGCTTTGGGCAGAGTGGCGCGAAGCTGATCTGGGGCGGCGAAGCCGTTGCCGTTTGCCATGCCGGACGCGCGAATCCGAATCAGCTCGTAATCGCAGTGCACACGCAAAAGGGACTGCACCAGCTTCGCACGGCGCTGATCGAAGAACATCGGCTGACCACCGGATCCGACAATGGATTGCTGATTGGTTTGCAGCTCACGCACTCAGGCCGCTTCTGCCGTCCGAACAGAAAAGATCGCGCTGAGCCCCGGATTCTTTATCGTCATCCCATTTTGGATCGGCGCATGGGATTGGCTGCTGACTATCCCTTGCTGGCCGACTCTGAGATTCAGGCCATTATCGAGGACTTTGTGCGGGCAGCAAAGATTGTCCGCGATCTTGGGTTTGATTTTGTCGACATCAAGCACTGCCACGGATACCTCGGACACGAGTTTCTCAGCGCACGAGAGCGCGAAGGCCAATACGGAGGGAGCTTCGAGAATCGCACCCAGTTCCTCAAGCAGATTGTGGAAGGCGTTCGCGGCGATGCTCCCGGATTGGGAATCGGTGTGCGGCTCTCCGCCTTCGACCTGATCCCATTTCGGCCTGATCCCAGGCAGTCGATGAATGGAAAACCCGGGCCTGGAATTCCCGAAGATGCTGCTCTTCCTTATCGCTCCGGTTTCGGCGTGAACAAGAACAAGCCGACCGAACCGGACCTCAGCGAGCCGGAGCGGTTCATTGCTCTGCTGCAGGATCTCGGCATCCGACTGGTGAACATCACCGGAGGCAGTCCTTACTACAATCCGCACGTGCAGCGCCCGGCCTTGTATCCGCCGTCAGACGGATATCTGCCGCCGGAAGATCCGCTGGTGGGAGTTGCGCGGCAGATGGGCGTCACCCGCGAGCTCAAACGCAAGTTTCCTAAAATGGTATTTGTCGGATCGGCCTACAGTTATTTGCAGGATTTTCTTGCACATGTCGCGCAGGCTGCCATTCGTGAAGGTTGGGTCGATTCCGTCGGACTCGGGCGCATGGTGCTGAGCTATCCGGAGGTCCTCTGGGATGCGATAAACGGCACGCCCATGCAACGCAAGCGCATCTGCCGCACATTCAGCGATTGCACGACAGCTCCCCGCAACGGATTGCCTTCCGGCTGCTATCCGCTCGATGCTTATTACAAAGATTCGGAAGACGGAGCGCGGCTTAAGGCTGTTAAAGCGCAAGCCGAAGGTAGACAGCCTGCGCTGACGAATGCAGCGGCGGTTAGGAAAGCGCAGATGGAGATTAAGGAACTTCTCACGAAGAAAAAGCCCGGACGCAAGGTGCGCGGCATCGCTGCTGCGCTTCTGCCGTATGCAGAGAACGGCAAGGTTGCGGTTGAGGCATTCCAGCGGCATTTAACCGCCACGCATCATGCCGGGCTGATGAATGCAGTGAACATGGATACCGGCTACGTGAACTACCTCGCCGATTCCGAAATGGAACAGGTTCTTGGCTGGACGCGCGAGGCTCTCGGCCAAGGCGTGCCATTTGTTGCCGGAGCCTACATCGAAGGGCGATCAGGCGATCTCGTCACCCTCTATCGTCGCGAAATGGATCAAATTGTCAGCTTCGGTGGAATTCCTATTTTGTTTCAGACCGCTCGCCTGCACGGGAAATCTGCAAGTGAAAAAATCTCGGTTTATCGTGACATCTGCAAGGCATACGACCAGGTACTCGGCTTCGAGCTCGGCCCGGTCTTTGCTCCCAATGGCGAGATCTACGACGACGAAGTAATCACAGGCTTGCTTGATATTCCCGAAATGAAAGGCATCAAGCATTCTTCGCTGGATCGTCCAACGGAACTCAGGCGCCTTGCCCTCCGCGATGCACGCCGTCCTGACTTCGCGATCTACACCGGCAACGATCTCGGCATCGACATGATCGAGTACGGATCGGATTATCTGCTGGGCCTCGCGACATTCGCTCCAGAGAAATTCGCCGAGCGCGATCGCCTGTGGCAGTCCGGAGATCCGGCATACTACGGGCTGTCGGACGCATTGCAATATCTCGGCAACATTGCGTTTCGTGCTCCGGTGCCGGCGTATAAACATTCGGCAGCGGTTTTTCTGCATTTAACCGGGCGAATTCCAAGCGATCTGCCTCATCCACGAAGTCCGCGGCGTCCGAGTTGGGAGGCGGAGATCCTGAGGGACTGTGCTGCGCGACTTGGCGTTCTGGAGAGCGCGACAAAGGAATACGCGGTGCGAGGTTCATAAGAGCTGAATCGTTGCGCTACCCTAATCATCAATAGCTCGGGGAAAAGTCATGTCAACGGTACCCACAGTAAGCGCCCTCGACGCCAACACGCAGACATTCCCGGTTTTAACTTCTGCTCAAATCGAGCGAGCGCGACTGGCCGGCAGCATTCGTCACGTAGAAAACGGAGAGGTGCTCTTTCGTCCGGGTGATGTCGGCATACCGATGTTTGTCTTGCTCTCCGGCGGCATGGAGATTTTGCAGCCTTCTTACCTGGGTGAGCGATTGATCACGACTCATTCTGCCGGCCACTTCACCGGCGAACTCAGCATGATCTCCGGGCAGCGCTGCCTGGTGCTGGGCCGGGTCACCGACGCGGGCGAATTTCTCGAAATTCCGGTGAATAAATTGCGGGCGCTGATCGCACGAGACGCCGAGCTGAGCGAAATGTTCATGCGCGCTTTCATTCTGCGCCGACTCGCCCTGATTACACACAAGCTGGGGAACGTCATTCTGCTGGGCTCGCGCCACTCGGCTGAAACGCTTCACCTGCGCGAGTTCCTGGATCGTAATGGACATCCGCACACCTACGTCGATTTGGATCGGGATAAGCAATCGCAGCAGCTCCTCGATCATTTTGCGGTGAAGCTGGAAGACATTCCTCTAGTCATCTGCAATGGCCAGAATGTTCTGCGGAATCCTTCCACGCGCGAGTTGGCGGACTGCCTGGGACTAAACGCAAATTTCGACGATTCTGAGGTGCGCGATGTGGTGATCGTCGGCGCAGGTCCAGCCGGACTTGGCGCCGCAGTGTATGCAGCTTCGGAAGGGTTGAATTCGCTGTTGATCGAAACCGAAGCGCCCGGTGGACAGGCCGGCTCAAGCTCCAAAATAGAAAACTATCTCGGCTTTCCAACAGGGATTTCTGGCCAGGAACTCGCTGCGCGTGCCCTGAATCAGGCACAGAAATTTGGGGCGAGAATGCTGATCGCGCGCTCGGCAATCAAGCTTGATTGCGCAAAGCATCCTTACAAGCTCGTACTCGATGATGGGGCGGTGGTCGCGACGCGGGCGATCATCATCGCGACCGGCGCACACTACAACAAGCCCGAGATCGAGAACCTGGAAAAGTTCGAAGGTCGCGGAATCTATTACGGCGCTACTCACATCGAGGCGCAGCTCTGCGCAGGCGACGATGCGGTGGTAGTGGGCGGCGGAAACTCAGCCGGTCAAGCTGCGATTTTTGTTTCGCAGATTGCACGCAAGGTTTACATGCTAGTGCGAGGCAGCGGACTCGCTGAAACGATGTCGCGTTATTTGATCCAACGCATCGCAGAGAATCCCAATATAGAACTGCTCTGCAATACAGAGATCACGAAACTCGAAGGCGCAACCGAGCTCGAACGAGTCACATGGGCCAACAACATCACCGGAGAGTCGGTCACTAAGCCGATCCGGCACGTGTTCGTGATGACCGGAGCGTCTCCCCGGACCGATTGGCTTCGCGGCTGCGTAGCTCTCGACGACAAAGGTTTCATTCTTACCGGGCGCGATCTCGAACCAGCAGGACACGGCTCTCTTTCGGCATCGTGGCCGCTCGCGCGCGCTCCGCAAATGTTGGAGACGAGTTTGCCGGGAGTCTTTGCGGTCGGAGATGTTCGCTCCGGAAACGTGAAACGCGTCGCCTCTGCGGTCGGCGAAGGAGCCATCTCGGTCCACTTAGTCCACCGCACTTTGGCAGAGCTGTAATCAACACACGAACGATTTAGAAAGGCGAATTATGCAGTGCAAACATACAAATGCAATCCACATGACGCAAACCGACAAACACGTTTGTGAGGATTGCGTGAAGACCGGCGACACCTGGGTTCATCTGCGCCTTTGTCTGGAATGCGGCCACGTCGGCTGCTGCGACTCGTCGAAGAATAAGCACGCCACCAAGCACTTCCATCACACCAAGCATCCGCTCATCCGCTCGATTGAGCCGGGCGAAGCGTGGGTGTGGTGCTACGTCGATGAGATGGCGCCGGGAGAGATTCGCCACGGGTCATTTGCTGCGGCATAAGAGCGTTTCTCGGAAACCGGCGAGAATAGACCCCGCGCGCTCATCTTGTACAATTTCGCGGGTGTCCATTCCAGCACGGTTTCTTTCTGCTCTGCTTGTCTCTTCATTTCTGATTTCGGCCGCTCATGGTCAGCAACTCGATCCAAAGCTCTATGAGGGTTTGCGTTGGCGAATGGTGGGCCCGTTTCGGGGCGGTCGAACGGTTTCTGTCGCCGGCATTCCTGGCAATCCGAACGTGTACTACTTCGGCTCTGTCGGTGGCGGCGTTTGGAAAACGACCAACGGCGGCGTCACGTGGAATCCGATCTTCGATTCGCAGAATGTCGCCTCGATCGGAGCCATCACGCTTGCGCCTTCTGATCCGAATGTCATTTACGTCGGAACGGGCGAGCCTGACCTGCGCTCTGATCTTTCGACGGGAAACGGAATGTACAAGAGCACCGACGGCGGCGCCACGTGGGAGCACATTGGCCTCGAAGACTCGCGGCAGATTGCACGCATTGTGATCGATCCACATGATCCGAATGTCGTTCTGGTCGCTGCCGTTGGGCACGCGTACGGTCCCAATCCGGAACGCGGTGTTTTCAAGTCGGCTGATGGCGGACGCACGTGGGCGAAGTCTCTGTTTCTCGATGACAAAACCGGAGCAATCGACCTGACCGCAGATCCGGATAATCCGCGGGTTCTCTATGCGGCAATGTGGCACGTTCAGCGTCCGCCCTGGAGTCAATATCCGCCCGACAATGGCAATGGGGCGATCTATCGGTCAACCGATGAAGGCGAGACATGGGCAAAGCTGACCGGCACCGGCCTGCCGCAAGGCGATTGGGGACGCATCGGCATTGGCGCTGCTGCGGGAACCGGCGGCAAACGCCTGTACGCACTCATCGACAACAAGGATCCGAAGCAGGCTGGTTTCTATCGCTCTGACGACAGCGGAGCAAGCTGGTCCCGAATTGGAACTGATTCGCGCATTCTCGGCCGCTTGTGGTATTTCGGCGAGATCGCGATTGATCCGAAGAATCCCGATGTCGTTTACCTGCCCAACGTTTCTATCTATCGCACTGAGGACGGAGGCAAGGATTGGGAGGCCATCAAAGGAGCGCCGGGTGGCGACGATTATCACGCGCTGTGGATCGATCCCACCAATCCCGAGCGGATGATCACCGGCAGCGATCAGGGCGCAACCATCAGTGTGGATGGCGGCAAGAGCTGGAGCTCGTGGTACACCCAGCCGACTGCGCAGTTCTATCACGTAATCACCGACAACGAGTTTCCTTATCGCATCTACGGCTCACAGCAGGACAGCGGTACGGCGGCAATCCAGAGCCGCAGCGATTATGGCTCGATCACATTCCGGAATTGGTACTCGGTCGGCTCTGGGGAGAGCGGATACATCGCGCCCGATCCGGCTGACGCAAACACGGTGTATGGTGGCGATCCATACGGGCCGGTGCTGCGTTTCGACCGCATCACTGGCCAGACACAGGATGTATCTCCGCTGCCGGTGCAGGCTTTTGGCACCGAGATCTTCCAACGCAAATTGCGCGCCACCTGGACTTCACCGATCGTGATCTCGCCACGCTCACACACGCTCTACTTCGGCGCACAGTATCTGCTGCGCTCAACGGATCGCGGCATGAGCTGGCAGCAGATCAGTCCGGACCTCACCGGCTTTGAGCCGAAGAATCCGCAATCTGGGCCTGCGACGATCAGCAATGCCAAAGCGCGCGGCTACGGCGTGATCTACACCGTCGCTCCGTCTCCGCTGGATGAGAACGTCATCTGGACCGGAAGCGATACAGGTGTGGTCTCGCTCACTCGCGATGGCGGCAAAACTTGGAACAACGTCACGCCTCCCGGACTGAGCGACTGGAGCAAGATCAGCATGATCGATGCTGGTCACTTCGAAGCGGGAACCGCATACGTTGCTGTGGATCGTCATCGGCTTGATGACATGTCGCCGTGGATCTATCGCACGCACGATTACGGAAAGACTTGGACGAAGATCGTGACTTGCATCGATGCGAGTACTCCAAACAATTGTGTAATCCAACGAAAAGGTGTCTACGCAGGTTTGACAACGCGGCTGGAGGGTCTCGATCAGGCCCAATTAACTGTTCGTGCGGTCAGGGAAGACCCTGTAAAGAAGGGCTTGCTGTTTGCTGGAACCGACTCAACCGTATTCTTTTCCATCGACGATGGGAATCACTGGAATTCTCTCCAGCTCAATCTCCCTAACACTCCAATTCACGATTTACAGGTTAAAGACAACGATCTAGTTATAGCGACCCATGGTCGCTCATTTTGGGTACTGGATAACGTCACTCCTTTGCGCCAACTGACACCTGGTTTTGGTGATGATCAAGTCTTTGTGTTCAAACCCGCCAAGGTCTACCGGGTTCGCAGGAGTGTTAACAACGACACGCCATTGCCGCCCGAAGAGCCGCATGGTGAAAATCCACCAGCTGGCGCACTGATTGACTACTACCTGCGGCACGAACTCCAGCCTGTCGGTGATGTGAGTCTCGACATTATCGACGCTTCCGGGAACTTAGTTCGCCGATATTCGAGTACAGACCGGCCGTCTGCCCCTCGCGTGCCGCCACCGTTTCCAAATTACTGGCTCCCAAAACCGGAAATACTCTCGGCAGAATCCGGTATGCATCGCTTCGTTTGGGACTTGCGGTATGCGCCACCTCGTGGAGGTGGAGGGTATGCGATGGCGGTCGCGAACTTGACGACAGAGCCGTTGCCGCAAGGTCCTTTAGTGGTTCCGGGCTCTTATCGTGTGCGACTCACAGTTTCAGGCAAGAGCTACGAGCAGCCACTGCAGGTCGCGCCTGATCCGAGAGTGAAAATCACGCAGCAGGTTTTTGTTCAGCAATTCACTCTGGCAAGGCGCATCTATGACGCCATGGAGCGTGCCGGCTCCGCGCTGCGGCAGATCGATCAACGCCGCGCTGAGCTGAAGCAGCAGTCGAATCCAGACCTCGATCGCAAGCTCGTGGAACTCGCCGGCGCAGCGCGCGGACAGGAAGAGGAAGGCGCACCTTCGCCAAGTGGAGTCACGCTACGCCAAGTCAGCACGTCACTCTCGCACTTGCTCGGAGTTGTTGAGAGCGCCGACGCTGCTCCAACCAAGCAGGCGACTGAAGCTGCTCAAGCTGCGCTCACTCAGCTCGACAGGCTGCTAGCTCAGGCGAGCGAGCTTGGCATTAAGCCATAACGGCGCGACCGGCAAGATATCCGGTGCGAGCTCTTCAAACGCAATGGTTAGAATTTCCAAGTGCATCTGGACGACACCATTGTCGCGGTCTCTACGCCGCCGGGGCGCGGCGGTATTGGTGTGGTGCGGCTCAGCGGAACCGACGCGCGAAGCATTGTCGAGCCTCTGTTGCGCCTGAAGAGGCCGCTGGAAGCAGGACGAGCTGTTTTCGGCGAGTTGATCGACGCGACCTCGGGTGAGCGCGTCGATGAAATTGTTGTTACCTTCTTCGGGAATCCGCATTCGTACACAACCGAAGATGTCATTGAGATCTCGGCTCACGGCGCGCCGGTAGTGCTGGAGCACATAGTCGAGCAGGCGCTGAATCGCGGCGCACGCCTTGCGGAGCCGGGGGAGTTCACAATGCGGGGCTTCCTGCATGGCAGGATCGATCTCACACAGGCAGAAGCCGTGCGCGATCTGATCGAGTCGCAGACGCTCTTTCAGGCTAAGGCAGCTGCACAGCAACTTGAAGGCGCGCTTTCGCGTCGAATTGCGCCGATAAAGAAGAAGCTCGTCGAGTTAATTGCACTGCTCGAAGCCGGCATTGACTTTGCCGAAGACGATGTAGGTGTTCTTGCCGACGAGCGGATACTCGCTGCCATTCACGAGATTCGAACCCCGCTTGCTGCGCTGGCGGAGTCTTTTGCATACGGGCGCGTCGTGCACGACGGACTCACGCTCGCCATCATAGGCCGTCCCAATGTGGGAAAGTCCAGCCTCTTCAACCGGCTAGTAGAGCGTGAGCGCGCCATTGTCACTACCCTTCCGGGGACTACGCGCGACCTCGTTACGGAGACCGTTTCCATTTCGGGAATTCCGATCCGGCTGGTCGACACGGCGGGAATTCGCGCGGCGGCGGACGAAGCGGAAGAAATCGGTATCCGCAAAGCCTATGAGGCATTGGCGGATGCAGATATCGTTCTTGTCGTCCGGGATCACACTTCCGCTCAACACCCCGAAGAAGAACAACGCCTGCTCGACGCGACCGAAGGACGGAAAAGAGTCCTGGTGCGGAACAAGATCGATCTTAGTTCCGAAACGGAATTTGTGGCGGGCCGAAACCACCTTCCGGAGATTCGCACGTCAGCGCTCTCGGGCAAAGGCATTAGCGAACTCCGCGAGCGCATTGTTGCCGAAGGCGGCGGAAATGCGCGCGAGCAGCAGGAAAGCGGCTTTATCACCAATCTGCGGCAAAGAAAGCTGGTCGAAGAGTCTCTCAGCGCACTGTCAGCGGCGGAAAATGCGGTGCGCACTCGTATACCTCACGAGATGCTGCTGATGGATTTGCATTCGGCCCTCGAAGCGCTCGATGCTCTTACCGGCCAGACCACAACCGACGACATCCTGAACCTGATCTTCAGCACGTTCTGTATTGGGAAATAATGAATGGAGTGAATGGAGGTCTGTGGGTCAGTATCGTCCGCGGTAGCGGATGATCTTAACGGCTATCTGATCAGCCCATCCGGTAGCAGGCGGACGTTACTGACAGCGGCCTATGCCCGGCGGGTCCACCATAGTTAGGCGGCAGAAGAACTTAATCCAAATGGCCCTCGATCTTCGCGCGCGCAGATACACTGGTCTAATATAAGAATTCCTTTAGGCCAGTAATTGCAGGTTCCCCGTGGTTCTACCGTCTGAAGTCCGTAGTTTTCCTGCGTCCAACGCAGAACCCGGTCCCGGTTCAGGACGATCAGAAAAAACGAAAGGTCCGGCCAACAATCACGAACGACGTTCTTATCTGCGAACCTCGTCGCCGCTTGACCGTTCGCGTTTTCGCCGTGCTCTCGTGGTGGCGATCGTCTTGCCGTTCCTGATGGTGGCGCTGTTCTGTGCGGCGCTGTTGTGGGCAGTTCGCCAGGTCGTAGCAGCGGATCATGCTGTACAGCACGCAGGTCAGATCGTTACCCAAAGTTATCAGAGTCTGGCCTTGATTCTCGATATGGAGACCGGTGTACGCGGATATCTCGCGACCGAGAGCCGGGATTTCTTAGAGCCGTACCAGCGTTCCGGACCCAAAGTCGACGCCGCGCTGCAAGGGCTCGATGACTTGATTGAAGAAGAAGACATACAAGAGGAACAGCACGTTTCCCATATCAAGACAGCCTTCGACGAGTGGCACAAATTTGCTGAAGATGCCATCCACCAGCGTCGAGCGGGAGCTACTGCCGCAGCCGAGATCGACAACGCACGCGGCAAGTTCCTGATGGACAACATCCGCGATAACTTTGCCTCGCTGGTTGCGAGTGAAGAGGAACGCCGCGACAATGCTCAGATCTCCGCGCACAATGCAGCACGCTTCACATCGCGTCTCGGCATTTTGCTCGCGCTCGCAGTGGCGGCGATCATCGTTATCTTCATTGGCTACGAGCTGTTCGCCCTGTCGCGCACCTATGAGACATCCCTCACTCGTTCCGACGCTCTCGCACGTGAACTCGGGCGGCGCGAAGCCCACTTCCGCGTTCTGGCCGAAGCCATACCGCAGATCGTGTGGGCTACCACGCGCGATGGAACTCCGCAATACTTCAACCAACGCTGGTTTGAGTACACCGGGGCGCCTGCCAATACAGAGGAGCCTTGGCCGGAGCGGGTCCATCCTGATCATCTGGATCAAACACTGGCGGCATGGAAGCAATCGCTCTCATCGGGCGCTCCGTTGGTAGTTGAAACCAAACTGCGAGACTCCGCGGGCAACTACCGCTGGCACCTCGGACGCGCTCTTCCCCTGCGCAACGAAAGAGGCGAGATTGCCCGTTGGCTGGGAACCTTCACCGACATCGACGACCAGAAGCGCGCAGAGGAAGCCCTGAGCCGTCTGGCGGCGATCGTAGAAAGCTCGGAAGACGCCATTTATAGCAAGGATCTCGATGGCCAAATCAAGAGCTGGAATCGCGGTGCAGAAAAAATGTACGGCTACTCCGCTGGAGAGATGATCGGGCACAATGTTTCCCGGCTGACTCCTTCCGATCGCCTCCACGAGAATGCCGACATTCTTGAGCTCCTCCGCCGCGGCGAATCGATCGAGCATATCGAGACCATTCGGCTTCGCAAAGATGGGTCGCAGGTCGAAGTTTCGATGGCGATCTCGCCGGTGCGGAACGCAGCGGGAGCAATCGTTGGAGCTTCGACCATTGCGCGCGACGTTACCGAGCGTAACCGCGCAACCGAGGCCTTGCGCAAAACCGAAAAGCTTGCGGCCACCGGACGTCTTGCCGGCACCATGGCGCACGAGATTAACAACCCACTCGAGGCCGTCACCCACCTGCTTTACCTCATCGACAAGAGCTCCTCGCTGGATCAGGCAGCCCGCAACTACACGCAGATCGCAATGGCGGAAGTGGATCGCATCGGACACATTGCCAAGCAGGCGCTCGGCTTTTATCGCGAAGCGTCGTCCCCAATCGACGTGAAAATCTCTGAGCTCGTAAGCAATGTTGTTGAGCTGTACAACGCCGGCGCGCAAAACAAAGGCGTACAGCTGGAGGCACAACTCGAAAACGACGCTTCGGTGAAAGCTTTTCCCGGCGAAATGCGCCAAGTCTTTTCCAATCTCATCGTGAATGCCGTCGATGCCGTGCTCCGAGGTGGAGTAGTGAAGGTTCGCGTGAAGCATGGTCGCGATTGGGCTTCGCGCAGGATGGGAATTCGCGTGCTCGTTTCTGACAATGGTCCCGGAATTCCGCCGAACGTTCGACCCCATATCTTCGAGCCATTCTTCACGACAAAGGGCGAACGCGGAACCGGGATTGGTCTATGGGTTTCAGAGGGCGTGCTGGAAAAACAAGGCGGCAGGATTCGGCTCAAAAGTTCGATGGGACGAATGCATGGCACTACATTTTCGGTGTTCTTGCCTTACAACTGAGAGATTCGAGGAATCACGCAGCAATGTGGCGCGCGAGAAACGCGTTCACAGCATGTCGCAGGACATCCTGCACGTGATCGTTTAAAGCGCGCAGGTCGGGAACCAGGTTGCTGACGTCGGCTGCCAGTAGGTTCTCCTGCACGACCTCATAGACCGCTCGTTCCAGCGCGCGAAATTCTTCAAAGAGATCGTCGATCGAGCGGCCCTGCTCCCGGCGCAGAGCCCCGTGTACACCTCCCCGGGCGAAACTCTCGCGTTCTCTGCCGGGGTGCAAGCCAATCACCAGCGCCGATACCAATTCGGGAAGACCGCGGCTGGCGTCTCCTTTCCGCAATCGTCTCGACGAAGACACCGAGGAAAGTGTCAGATTGATGATTTCATCCTGGTTCTCTTCCATGATCTGACGGACGCGTTTCACCGGGAGAGGCTTATGAGGCGTGCGCTCCGAAATCCTGCGCTCGATGGTTTCGACCAATCGTTCAATTTGCGTAGGCTTCACCAGATAGTCGTCCACCTGGCTGCGAATCGCCTGTAGCGCAGATTCGAAGCCGGGATATCCGGTCAGAATCAAGGTTACGCATTCGGGCTGCGTACGCCGCATCGCGCTGACCACCGTGAATCCATCGCCGGCATTGCCGATGTTCAGGTCGGAAATGAGCACATCAAACTTCCTCGATTGGATGGCGGTTAGCGCCTCAGAAACACTTGCGGCAACTTCTACGGTGTGGCCATGCATGCGCAAAATCGCCGGAAGAGTGAGCCGGATGCTGGGCTCGTCGTCCACAAACAGCATGCGAAGCGGTGACATGAAGACCTCGGATCGAGCGTCCGAACAGAGTTCAGTCTGACTCTCGTTTCGCTGAACTTCCTTCTACATAGATGCGGATTGCGACTATTTCGTATAGACGACCAGGTCGAGTACGCCGTTGATATCGTCCGGGCTGTCCTGATCGCGAGAGAAGACGACGGTGCGCTTGCCTGGCTCTCCGAGTGGGTCGAAGAGTTGCAACTCTGTGACGACAAACATTTTGTTTCCGGTTTCGGCGATGTATTCGTCGTAGGTGAGTCCCGTGAGCAGGAAAGGATGATTGCGCCACAATAGCATTAGTGGCCGATTTTGACGTACTGACACGATGAGTGGATCGGCCTGCACCGGCGCTCCCGGAGTGAACCGTGCCTGCAGACCAAACTGCTGACCATCTTGCAGGACATAGTCATGGCTGATCGCCTTGGCGAGAGCCTCAGAATCGGCAACTGCATCGAGACATCGCGAGCCGCCGTAGAGCCGGTCAATAAGGTATTGCTGACTGATGTGAATGCCGCGCGCGGCTGCCATGTCGCTGACGACCGCGACCCATCCCCAATTCGCGCATGGCTGCTCGGCTGGTCTCAAATCCAGCTTCTCTGCCTGGACCTTCTGCTTATGCAGGACCCATGCGGGAGATGCCTCCTGCTTCCCTCCGGCATGCAATGGACCAGCAGAGGAAAGAGCACAGAGGCAAATGTTCGCAGCCATCCGGATAAATCGCGGATTTCCCATTTCGATACTCTACGTTGTAACTGCCTCGCGGTCCTATTGACGTCACAGGTGCGTCCCATGCTCAGCGCCATTTCGACACGGGAAAACACGAGCAGCGCGCAAGGTTTTGAGGCTGTGCCATTCTATTCCGCGCTCGGGGAGGCTGTGGGACAACGCGAGCAGAGGGTTGCTACGGAGAAGCGATGAACTGTGGATCGAGAAGGGCGATCGAGTTTTTCTCAATGCTTCTTTTGAGCATGCAGGCGCAGTATCGAGGAAACCGCCAATACCGCTGCGAACACAATGGCCACGCTCATAAAAGCCCCCGAATGACTGTAGTCAGCCTATTGGATGCAGCTTTTGGCAACAAGTTACGGCGGCGTCGCTCGGCGTCGTTACGGAAGTATTTCGCGAGGCCATACAGACCGCGACTTTTGCAGACCTAAGCGCTTGGCGCTATCTGCCACAATAAAAAGGCCGCAGAGGTGAAATGGCGGATGACGGAATTTGTCAGGGGCATTACACTATGCCTGTGAGCGGCCGCCTGAAATTCCTGTTGCTCGTGGTAGTAGTTGCGGCCATTCTCTACGTCCTGATCTCCCCTTTGCCAGAGCTGGCGGCCACAAGTACTCTTAATTTTCCTGTTATTCCGCTCATCATCGTTGTTCTTATCGTCCCAAACCTTGTCAATGTCGCACACACACCCGCAGTCCAAATTACGGATGTGTGGCTGGATGAAGATTTACCCTCGCGTAACTGCGCGCTGCTTTGTTAATCTCTAGTCCCCCCATTTGTTGGCAATTTTCACTACTTTTTCAGAATTTCCTTGATTGATGCCGGTAATAGTGGCATCTAAGGGCATCGCGGGAGGTTGTAATGGGGCACTGGAAAGAGATCATGCTGCGGGGCGCGGTCATACCGTTCCAGCAGGTGGCGATGTTACGTGAGCAGGTAGCGACCCTACGCGGCTCATCCAACAGCGAAGAGCGCATGCGGCATGAACTCGCTCGTTTCGGAGCCATGCTGCACGAGAATGGCTTCGTTGCCGCAACTGACGGGAATCTCTCTGTGCGTCTTGAAGATGGCCGCGTGATGATCACTCCCAGCGGTTTCAGTAAAGGAATGATGGAAGCGCGGGACATGGTGATCGTCGATCCTTCGGGCAAAAAGCTCAGCGGCAGCCACAACGCCTCCAGCGAGATCCAGATGCACTTGGCGATTTACCAGGATCGCCGCGATGTGAACGCCGTTGTGCACGCCCATCCTTGTACCGCGACCGCTTTTGCCTGCAGCGGAATTGCTTTGGAAGAGCCAATCTGCGCTGAAGTCGTAATGACTCTGGGAAGAGTTCCTTTAGCTCCTTATGGGACGACCGGGACACCCGAGCTGACGACCAACATCCGCCCCTTCATTGCTGACCATTCGGCCATCCTGCTGGCCAATCATGGTGTCGTGACCTATGCCGAGGACCTGCTCACGGCCTACCTGAAAATGGAGGCAGTAGAGCATTTCGCTAAAGTCACCCTAGCAGCCCGGCAGATAGGCGCACCGCAAGTTCTGAATGCCGTCCAGCTCGATGCGCTGGAAGTGGCGAGGCAGCGCTACCTGAACCGCCGGCCGACAAAGGCGCCGCAGCCGGAGCTGACGTTCGCTTTTGCCTTGTCGCAACTGGCTCGCAGAAATTGATTCTTCGGCTGTCCTCAGCTGTGGTTAGTTTGAACACGGAGGCCACGGAGGGCACAGAGGGGTTCACGTGGGATTGGCCGCCACCTTCGAAGGGACGAGTTGGGTCGCAATAATCGGTTAGTCGCTTACTAATTACAACAGCATTCCTCCGTTACCTCTGTGCCCTCCGTGTTCAATTCACCCCAAGACCCTCGCGAAGCGCACGGCGGCGGTCCTCGGCAGCGGTTTTCTTGTGAAACAATTCCAGTGAAAATCCCGTAAACTTAACTGAGCCACTCAGGCCGTCTTCCATGAACATTGGTGAAGCCATGCGCATCGCCCTGCAGTCGTTGTGGGCGAACAAGCTCCGCTCTGTGCTTACGCTGCTCGGGGTCGTGATCGGCGTGTCTTCTGTGATCGCCGTGGTCACGTTCGTGAATGGCATCAATGGCTATGTGGCGGAGAAGGTCTTCAATCTGGGCGCCGACGTCTTCATCGTGAGCAAGCAGAAAAACGTCATCACCAACTTTGAAGATTACATGACGGGCCAAAAGCGCAAGAAC
>DASTZZ010000049.1 GCA_035764005.1 Terriglobales bacterium | reverse complement strand
GCGCCAGTTCTTAAGGCCTGTGTCGAAGTCCGCCGCCAGCGAACTCTATCCCAATGAGGACGAAGACAGCGGACCCTATGCCCGCGCTGCCCACGCCTCTGATCAAATCCGAATTCCGCCTCGAATCAAAACATTATAGCCTACGCGAGCCCCACCTTTGCAAGTGTGGAGATAAACGTGCTGTACCGAGGTCGAAACAGGGAGAAAACCCGGCGAAAGCTGATGGAACGAGTTTGGCCGGAGTTTGAGCTTGTTGATATTGATGAGCGTGGGAACGGGTTGGTCGCAAAGACAGCGCCTTAATGCCCTTTTCTTAGACGCTTGTTCGTCGAATCAGTGGGATCAAACTCGCAACTCGCACGGCGTGTGATCGTTGCGTTGGAGTCGCGAAATACCCATTGTCCCACGCATGCAGGAACTCTTCTCCGGACATGCCCATGTACTGGCGCGCAGTTGCGTCGAATAATTGGGCAGCTTCGTCAGCGTTGAACAGGGATGCGTCGATCGATTGCTCCTGAATTGGCGTACCTTTTGCTCTGTCCACGACATACCTCGTTCCGTCGTTACTGTTTTTCAAGGCTTATACCGATAGGAACTCTAGAGCCATCCGGAATGATCGTCTTGTCGAACTCCTTGTATCCGGCGAGCTTCACGGAAATGGTGCGCTGCTCCTTATCAGGTAGCCGGAGGACATTAAATACTAGAGGGGACACACCAACTTTGTTTCCGTCTACATAAACGTCAGCGCCGGCCGGAGCTGTAATCACGGCGACCACCGATGCCTTCCGCTGCTTAACCAGTTGCGCTGCCTCCTGTGGTGTGACGACATGCCCCATTGCGGCAGCAGCGTTTGCCGAAGCTGGCGATGAGACTGCTGAAAGCGAGTTGTCTCTAATTTTGCTGATATCGCTAGTTGGAACCGCGGGATGGTACGGGCCCTGCGGAAAGACACATGGATTATCGGCACCACCTTCAAAGAGGCTTCCATCTGTGAACATTATTCTCTCGACAAAAGCACCTGCAGACATCTTGTAACCGAATTGGTTGAAATACACACCGTCGCCCCAATACGGCTTTGATGTCTTACCAGGTTTTACGTTCGCATCTGACGTATACGCGTAAACGGAACGCTCCGTCTCTGCCAGGGAGTTAACAAAGACCACACCGAACTTGACGGCCGAAATTGTTTTATCGGTACGATTTGTAAACTCAATTCTCAGGTAATGATCCCAGGGATCTTTATCCGCGATTCCCAGGAGTCCGGCGCTCATTGGAGTAGCGTGCGGGTCAACTTTGTGAATTTCGATAGGACAGGTCGCTCCAAAGCCGAAAAGGGACGATAACAACACCGATGAAATCAACAATGAGCTTCGCACCGGCACACCTCCCGAACGGCCTGAGAGAGTAACATTGACGACATAGGATTCGTCAAGCCTTCCATTTGATCCTGACGAGCGAATCCAAATCCAGTTATCCCGCGAACAAGGCGCCCGGATTTCACTCCGGCCTAGTTCCGCACCTGCCGCAGACTGCACGGCACTCCTTCCCGCCTCGTGACCTTTGCGGACGCCGAGCGCCCTTCGGATCTCTATCCAGTTCGGCCCGTGTCTTTCCAAAAATGGCAGGATGTTTCAAACAAATGGCACGGCTCGCGCCGTGCCATTCTGAAACACGCAACCACTGCAACTTGTGGATCGAATAACTCGCGCCGAATCCGGCGCGGTCGCTACTTAATCTCGACGGTTGCGCCGGCTTCGGTGAACTTCTTCTTGATGCTCTCGGCTTCTTCCTTGTTGATGCCTTCTTTCACCGTTTTAGGTGCGCCGTCGACCAGGTCCTTGGCTTCTTTCAGGCCGAGGCTCGTGACTTCGCGGACGGCTTTAATGACGTTGATCTTGTTCGCGCCAACTGCGGTGAGGACGACCGCGAATTCGGTCTTCTCTTCCGCTGCTGCCGGAGCCGCGCCTGCTGCCGCTCCGCCGCCGGCCATCACGACCGGGGCTGCCGCAGCCGCCGAAACGCCAAGACGCTCTTCGAGCTTCTTCACAAGAGCCGCCGCGTCGAGCAGCGACAAGTTAACAATCTGATCTTCTAATGCTTGAATGTCAGCCATTTCTAATCTCCTCGAATTTCTAAACTGTTCTCCGGATCGGGTGATCGGGCCATCGGGTGATCGGGTGAAGTAAGACCTTGCGCCGATTACCGCGTGACTGAATCTCCTGATCTGTACTGCTGCTCATCGGCTCGCGCCGAGGAGTTGCCGATCCACTCAGGTTTCCGGTGTGCCCCAGACTAGGCACCCTGATGAATGGGCGAACCTTGTTGCCGGCCTTTTCGCGAATTTCGTGATTTCGCGATTTCGTGATTGTGTGATTTGCAAATCGCGAAATCACGAAATCGCGAAATCACTCAATCCTCTTAGCTGCCGGCCTCGCTAAATTTCTTTTCTTTCACTCCCTGGTTCACGACTACTGCCAGGTTGCGTCCAACGGCGTTGACGGCAACGGCGAGCCGCTGCGCTGGAGCTTGCATAAGGAAAAGGAGCTTCGAGTAAAGCTCTTCCTTGCTCGGCATTTTGGCCAGGGCCTTGATGTCGTTAATCGAGATGACTTTGCCTTCAACAACACCAGCCTTGAAGGTGAACTCCGGGTTGTCAGCGACGTACTTCGTCAGCGCCTTCGCGAGCGCGACGGGATCGCCTTTGGTGTAGGCGATTGAGCTCACGCCTTTCAGCTTCTTCAGCGCTTCTTCTGCAGCGGTGCCCTCAGCGGCGCGGCGGGCGAGTGTGTTCTTCACCACGCGATACTTGCCGCCCGCTCCACGGACGGTCTTGCGCAGCTCAAAATCCTGCGCGACGGTCAGCTTGCCGAAGGTGCCTACGATCATGCTGTTGACCTGCTTCAGGTCAGCAGCGAGCTTCTCAATCTGCTCGGTTTTCTTTGCTCTGGTAACGGCCATGATTCAGATTCCTATACGACCCAACCGTCTGCGACGATCGGGTGATTTCGTGATCTGGTGATCGGGTGATTTTCAAATCGCGAAATCACGAAATCGCGAAATCACCAAATTCCTATGCTTTCGACGCCGCCTCAATCTGCGTGGTGTCGATACTGATTCCCGGACCCATGGTCGAGGACAGCGTCGCGCCTTTGATGTACTTGCCTTTGGCTGCCGCGGGTTTCGCGCGCACTACGCTCGAAATCACGGTCGTCGCGTTTTCGACGAGCTTGTTGGGATCAAAGCTGATTTTGCCTACGGGCACGTGGACAAGCGCGGTCTTATCGGTACGGAACTCGACTTTTCCGGCTTTGATTTCCTTCACGGCTGCTGCCACGTCAAAAGTCACCGTTCCCGTTTTGGGATTCGGCATCAGACCGCGAGGGCCGAGGACTTTGCCCAGGCGTCCGACAGACTTCATCGTGTCGGGCGTGGCGATAACGGCATCGTAGTCCACCCAGTTTTCTTTCTGAATCTTCTCGACCATCTCCTCGCCGCCGACGATATCGGCTCCGGCAGCTTCGGCTTCGCGCTGCTTGTCGCCGGTGGCGATCACGAGAACTTTCTTCGATTTGCCGAGTCCGTGAGGAAGCACGACAGTGCCGCGCACCATCTGGTCAGCGTGCTTGGGATCGACGCCGAGACGAAGAGTGACTTCGACGGTCTCGTCGAACTTTGCAAACTTAACCTTCTTGAGGAGTGGCACCGCTTCGTCGAGTTTGTAAGGACGCTGCTCGACGGCCGTACGGGCCTTAGTGATGTTCTTTCCTGCTTTTCTCATTTTCCCTGTCTCCCACCGCACATGCGTTGCTGCTGCATGGCCGTAGTTGTAATGACGAAAGGCGTTTCAGGTGAATCGTTTCAGGAAATTCGTTCAGGGGAAATCGTTTCAACTAATCGTCACTCAAAGGACGATTTGGTTTTGAAACGCCTTTCTCTGAAACGATTCTACTGAAACGCTTCTTTTGAAACGCGCTACCCCTATGCTACCACTTCTATGCCCATGGAACGGGCGGTTCCCTTGACGCTCTTGATCGCTGCGTCGAGCGAGGCCGCGTTCAGGTCTGGCATTTTCTGCTTGGCGATGTCGGCGACTTGCTTTTCAGTCACCTTGCCGACTTTATCCTTATTCGGAGTTCCAGAGCCTTTGGCCACGGCGGCAGCGCGCTTGAGCAGCACCGACGCGGGCGGCGTCTTCGTTACAAACGTGAACGAGCGGTCGGTATAGACCGTGATCACTACGGGAATGATGAGGCCTTCCTGATCCTTGCCGGCTGTCTTAGCGTTGAACTGCTTGCAGAACTCCATGATGTTGATCTGCGCCTGACCGAGGGCAGGACCAACCGGCGGCGCGGGCGTCGCCTTGCCTGCGGCGATCTGGAGTTTTACTTGAGTCTGTACCTTCTTTGGCGGTGCCATGGTTTGGATTCTCGTCGTTTCTAAATTCTGGTACTGCAATCTCTTTGGGCTTCGAAGCTTGCTTCGCCGATCGGGTCATCGGGTGATCGGGTCATCGGGAGAAGTAAAACCTAGTCTGCGTGCCTGATAGGTTTTACTTCACCCGATGACCCGATGCCCCGATCACCCGATTCCTACGCCACTTTCTCTACCTGTCCAAATTCCAGTTCCACCGGCGTTGCGCGGCCGAAGATGGTGACCATTACTTTCAGCGTCTCGCGATCTTCGTTCACTTCGTCGATCTTGCCGGTGAAGTTGGCGAATGGGCCGTCGGTGATGCGCACCGATTCGTCTTTCGCAAACTTTACTTTTAGCCTCGGCTTGTCCTTACCAACTTGGACGCGATAGACGATCTGATTAACTTCATCTTCCGAAAGCGGAGTGGGATCGTTTGCCGTGCCGACAAATCCTGTAACTTTCGGCGTGGATTTCACCACGTGCCATACGTGGTCTCCTTCGCCGCCAGTGCGGAAGCCGGTGAGGTCCATTTCCACGAGCACATAGCCGGGAAAGAACATGCGGTCGCTGGTGTACTTTTTGCCGCTGCGAACTTCGGTCACCGCTTCGGTGGGAATCAGCACGCGTCCGATTTTTTCCTGTAGCCCGAACGCCTGGATGCGCGACTCGAGCGACTCTTTCACCTTGCGCTCAAAGCCCGAATAGGCGTGGATGATGTACCACTTCATGTTCGGATTGCGCGGCTGCTCGCCTGCTCCAGCCACCGCGTCAGGCGGCATGGTCGGAGGCACGCCAGCAGTCGCTGCTGCTTCGTTCTTGGTTTCTTCTGTCATCAAATATTTAGCCAAGCCGGAATCGTCCGGCCGGCGCCTCGATTCTTAACTGTTGAAGACCTTCAGCAGGTGACTCAACCCAAACTGAATCAGGGTATCAACTACCCAGAAAAATGCCGCGAAAACAAATACGGTGAAGATGACCACCGCCGTCGTCGCCTGCACTTCCTTGCGGCCGGGATAGTTGACCTTCTTCATCTCGGCGCGGACTTCGTCGAGAAAGTCCCTGGTACGGTCTGGCCACGCCTTTAGTCGATCGCCAATGTTGTCGCCATCCGCCACTGACGTGGCCTTCACTCGTTTTGTCTCTACACTTCCCACTTGAAGCCTGCTTCCCAAATTTCAGTTTCGAGTTTCACGTTTCCAGTTTGGAGTTCAAACCTGAAACTCGAAACTTGAAACGTCGTTCATCTTTCTGGCAGGGGCGGAGGGATTCGAACCCCCAAGTCCGGTTTTGGAGACCGGCAGTTTAACCGTTGAGCTTACGCCCCTCCGTCACAATTGAGTAATTGTGTAATCGGGTAATTCGTAATTGTAACAACCAGTTGCCCAATCACCCGATTTCGAAATTACCCAATTACCAAATTACTTCGTTTCCTTGTGCGACGTGTGCTTGCGACAGAACCGGCAAAACTTGTTTAGCTCGATCCGGCCCGTGGTCGTCTTTTTGTTCTTGGTCTTCGAGTAGTTCCGATTCTTGCACTCGCTGCACTGCAATGTAATGATTTCGCGCATAGTCCTATTTCACCATCTCCAACTCTTGCTGAGTTGGGATTAATTCTCCGTTCTCAAAGTCTCTTGCCGAGAACACCAGCGTAAACAACGTCTTAAGACGCCGTGGATCCTCGATCTTGTCACCGCTTTCGAAGACCAGCTTCCGCACCTGTTCGCCCTGACCAACTTTCACTGCAAACAGTGCGATATCTTCCCCGTCTTCCTTGTGCGACTCCCAACCCACAAACCTTGCCAGGTATTCGTCGGTTCCGCGAGCCACCTTCATGTCGTACAGGCTGGCCTGCAGCTTCGACAAATCGAAGCCAGAGAAGTTCTGGTCTTTGTGAAGCTGAGCCATGTAATGTTCTCAACCAGCCTACGGCTTGAGACCGAGCGCTCTTGGTTCTCCTGCCGGAAAGTCTACGGCCAGGACGTAATCCCATCTGATCAAAATCAAGTGGTCACCATCTCCGCGATGCACCCTGGCCCAAAGTCCCATATCGTCAGTGTCCTCGATCTCTAACGTGATCGAAGCAGAATCTGGCAAACTCAATTGAGCCAGCCTCAGCACCTGACGACCATCTTCGGTTAGCAGAACAGCAACATCGCGCCGATTGATCTGCATCCGTTAAGCTCTGACCGCTAGTGCTCGCTCCAATACTCTGTTGAGACTCGCCTCTGCCTCGCTGGATCCTTCGTCGAAGTAGCTATCGATGAGACGTTCGTCGAGAGACAATGCAACATCTTCAGTGCCAATAGCGATTGCCACATCAAAGCGTTCCTGAAAGACGCGAAGCGCAACGCTCTTTACCTCTGCTATTGCCGAGATTCGTTGCAGCATCTGTCGGATCAGCCTTGCAACCCGCTCAGTTTTCCTGAGCAGCTTCTCCTGATTTTTCTCACCGGCCAGCAACATCCTCGCGTATTCCTCTTCGGAAGAGCCGAGTTTGCGCGCGACGTCCCGTTGGGCCTCCGTCAGTTTAGGCAGCTGGGATGCCGAGATTCCGCGCACGGCGTCTCGACTAGCAGCATCCCCCCGAAATCCGTCAACAGAGATTTCCATTTGCTTAAGCGAGTATCTCCGAAATCGTTCCTGCACCCACGGTTCTGCCGCCTTCGCGGATCGCGAACCTGAGTCCCTTCTCCATAGCTACCGGCGTGATCAGCTCAATCACCAGAGCTACGTTGTCTCCAGGCATCACCATCTCTGTACCTGCTGGAAGCTCTGCTACTCCGGTTACGTCTGTCGTTCTGAAATAGAACTGCGGACGATAGCCTTTGAAGAACGGCGTGTGACGGCCGCCTTCTTCCTTGGTCAGCACGTAGATCTCCGCCTTGAATTTGGTGTGCGGAGTGATCGATCCCGTCTTGGCCAGCACCATGCCGCGCTCCACGTCTTCCTTGGCAATGCCGCGCAGCAGCAGTCCAGCGTTGTCGCCCGCCATGCCTTCGTCGAGCTGCTTCTTGAACATCTCGACTCCGGTCACGACCGTCTTGCGTGTCTCGCGGAATCCGACAATCTCAACTTCCTCGCCGACCTTCACCTTGCCGCGCTCAATTCGGCCTGTGACGACGGTTCCACGACCGGAAATCGAGAAGATGTCTTCGATCGGCATCAGAAACGGCTTATCCACATCGCGTGCAGGAAGCGGGACGTTTTTATCGACGGCTTCCATCAGCTCGTCGATCGTCTTCTCCCATTTGGCTTCGCCGTTCAGCGCTCCAAGAGCTGATCCGCGAATGACCGGAACCGCGTCTCCTGGAAACTGATACTTGCTCAGCAGCTCGCGAACTTCAACTTCGACCAGATCGATCAGCTCGGGATCTTCGACCGCATCGCACTTATTCAGGAACACGACGATGTACGGCACACCAACCTGACGAGCCAGCAGCACGTGCTCTTTGGTCTGCGGCATCGGACCATCGGTCGCTGCGACCACGAGGATCGCGCCATCCATCTGCGCTGCGCCGGTGATCATGTTCTTGATGTAGTCGGCGTGGCCCGGGCAATCGACGTGCGCGTAGTGGCGATTCGGCGTCTCATATTCAACGTGCGCGGTCGCGATCGTGATTCCGCGCTCACGCTCCTCAGGAGCGTTGTCGATCGAATCGAAGGAGCGGAACTGGATCTTCGGATTGTGCTTCGAGAGCACCTTCGTGATCGCGGCCGTCAACGTCGTCTTGCCATGATCGATATGTCCAATTGTGCCGACGTTCACGTGCGGCTTGCTGCGGTCAAATTTCTCTTTCGCCATGAATAAGCTCCTAAGCTTCTAAGCTGCTTAGCTTCTAAGCCCCACCTACCGGGCTACTTTCCTACTTCGTATCTGTACAGAGCTGCATACTTCCCTCTCAGCTCTACCGGAACTTCTTCGATGCTCGTGAGGTAAAACTCACGAATCAAACCTTGGTCCGACGCACCCAACTGGCGATATAGCTCTTCGCATGGGCGCTCGGCTGACGCTCCCGGCAACTGCTCGAACACTCGCCGCTGCAATAGCTGCTCGAACTGGCGTACGCGCAGTCCGAAGCGCTTCACTGCGTGAAGAAAGTCTTCGGTGTGCGCAACCAGCGCGTTCTCGATCGCGCCTTTCAGTTGCGTGTAAACCGGCTTGTTCTCAACTTCAATCGGGGCCTGAGTATACATAAGCTGCCAGCTACTAGCCTCCAGCTTCCAGCAAAACCGCTCGCGGCTTCCAAGGTCCGGCTGGAAGCTGGCGGCTGGTAGCTAATTTTTGGAGCGGGAGACGGGAATCGAACCCGCGACCAACAGCTTGGAAGGCTGTGACTCTACCACTGAGTTACTCCCGCGAACTCTCTCGCCCTCAAGCCAGCTTCGACCTGTAAGGCTGTGACTCTAGTCAGGACTGAAGTCCTGACCTATCTACTCCCGCGACTTCGTGGCAGTCGGCAATCGGCAATCGGCAGTCGGCTCGATCATCTCTGAACCCGCCGATTCCTGCCCGCCAGTTGCTTCTCCTGCCTCGCTCTCCCGGTTCATCCTTATCCCGTGCGTCACAGTTCGAAAGGCCATCAGACCAAGAATGGCAAACGTCACTAGCCGAACCTTGTCTGGCTGCATCGTGCGCCACGCCAGAAAACCTAAAACGGCGTAAGCCAGCAACGCTAGCGCTAGACGCAACTTGATTGGCACCGCGAGAGCAAACCTTCTTTGTACTTCAAACTGGTGCACAGGGGAGGATTCGAACCTCCGTAGCTCCAAGGAGCGGCAGATTTACAGTCTGCTGCCATTAACCACTCGGCCACCTGTGCAGCTTAAATTCCGAGGGATTCCGCGGCAGAACCGCTTCACCCCTCCCACCCCATCGCGCAACATCGGCGCGCAGGGGATCCCGGCTCGCCGCTTCGGACGCCCAATCCGACGCGCCTTCGCCGCTCACCCTAAAAACTGGAGCCGATGACCAGGATTGAACTGGTGACCTCTCCCTTACCAAGGGAGTGCTCTACCAACTGAGCTACATCGGCGTGAACACCGGCTGTCGGCATTCGGCTATCGGCTCTCGGCTCGGCCGTCGCAACGACGACATTTTGGTTGAGCCTCTGCCTTCTTGTACTGCCATCACAAATTCCGAAGCGCAGCAAAGCACTGCAAGTGCAAACCTACGTTCTCAAAAGACGTACCGGATAATCAGAACCGGAAAGACTTCAGGAGGTGTGTTCCTCTTGTGCAGGTGTACTTCTGTGCGCTGCGGCTGCCGACAATCTGGAGCTGGCGAAGGGATTTGAACCCCCGACCCTCTGATTACAAATCAGATGCTCTACCAGCTGAGCTACGCCAGCAAACCTTCCCCACGC
>DASTZZ010000048.1 GCA_035764005.1 Terriglobales bacterium | reverse complement strand
TTTACATAGTTAGTGATGGCTTCATCCATCTGATTACCGGCCATCCGTAGCGACCGCGAATAGACGATACCGCCGAGCGATATCACAGCTATGTCAGTCGTACCGCCTCCGATATCAACGACCATGTTGCCTATAGGCTCGCTGATGCGTAAGCCTGCACCGATAGCCGCGGCCATGGCCTGTTCCACTAAGTGAACTTCTCTCGCGCCGGCCCGATAGGCAGCATCGGTAACCGCACGCCTCTCGACTTGGCTAATCTCCGAAGGGACCGCGATAACCATGCGCGGGTGCAAAAACAACTGGCGCCTGCATGCCTTGCGAATGAAGTAGCTCAACATTCTTTCAGTGACCCTGAAGTCAGCGATCACTCCATCCTTCATAGGCTTAATGGCTACGATGTTCGCAGGAGTGCGTCCTAGCATTTCCTTTGCTTCTTTGCCGACTGCTTCGACTTCGCCCGTGTTCTTGTCGATTGCCACAATTGACGGCTCATTGACCACGATTCCTCTGCCGTGCACGTAGACGAGTGTATTCGCGGTGCCGAGATCGACAGCAATGTCATTAGCTAAGAGTGTAGACAGCGAAGGAATTCTAAGAAACCGCCATCCTGCATAATGCCCATTAAGTGACATCACCGCACATTGACCAAAATCGGAGTGGTGGATTGCTGAGCGGAAGGGTGGAATTTATCCTCACTCACACGAATTCGCAAAGGCAGACGGTAGACCATCGAACTTGTCCCCGAGGCGCGCCAGAACGTTCATGAGGTCCGCATCTTCTCCACACTCCATCATCGTCGTCGGGTAGATTGAACTGTTTGCGTCTCTTGTTCCCATTTCTCTGCGGAGGGAAAGAAGTGGCGAGGAGTCGCTCACGTGCGCCGCATGACTCGCGAATAGATATGACTCTGTGCCAAAAGTAACGCGGCTAGAAGCGCTCTCGCTTGGCACTGTCCTTCTGGAAAATCAGCAAGTTGTCGCGATTACCGAAACTTCTGGCGTGGATGCGGACGACATCGAGAAGCCGCTTCACAGCGATTCGCTTCCTGGTGTTCGATCAGTTATTGAGAGCAAAGACATTCGTGGCAGCGTCTTCAATAACAGCAGTGAAGTGGCAAACAGACCAGCACACACAAGGTTTGCTATTAAACGCACATTTCCGGACATGGCCACCGGGAACACGGGATTAAAGAGTGCGCAAATCCCGAGGAATACCACGATCCAGATGTAATTCTTCAATTGAATTGCTTGCCCGACCACGACGAGCGCCGCCACGCATACAAAGAATGACAACAACTCTTCATAATTCGGTGAACGCCAAAATAATGCAATGAGCAGTCCTACTACTGCGAGCGCTTTTAAGATTGCCGTAAACATCAGAGGCTCCTTGTTTTCTTCTGTTCCTCAATTACATGCTTCTCGCAGGCCGAGCACTGTATACAACAGCTCACTCTTGGCTCGCTCTTTTTGCCTGTTTACTGATTTGGAACAACTGCTTTGAGCGAACCAACTGGCCGAGAGGCGTACGCACTGATTGGGAAAAACTAAGACGGCATATCAGACGGGATCGTGACAGACGGAGAGACTTTTGGAACTTCCTTCGTTCCGTGGGAAAGCGCTTGCGCTCTCCGGCGGCGATCTCGATGCGGTGTTTTTCGGTTTTGTCCTGGGTGAAAGTCGCAGTTCTCTCCCGATTTCGCGCCACAGGTTGCACACGGGATCGCCAACATTTGCTTCGCCGAGACTCGAACGCTGCTCATACTGAAGTATGGTGCCAAACGAGAAGAACGAATACTGGTCAATTGTGCACACTTCGTTAGCTTTGGAGATGGCACACCAACCGAAGTACCCTCCACTCCGGACACAGGTATCATTAGTTATGACCATGAATCAGAAATGCCCAGTGTGCAAGGGCCGGAAAACAAATGGCAATGGTAGAACCTGCCAGCAATGCGGAGGTGCGGGTGAAATCATGCCCCGCTCAACTGAGAGAGAAGAGCAGGTGCATGTTCCATTTCGGCATCGTAATCTAGCGCAGGAGGGAAAGTCTATGCGAAAGCGCCTGATCACCCCAATTCGGTACACAGCTTCCGTTGCGGAGCCGCAATGGTTGGAACTGGACAGAGCCGCGGCGGTTGAAGTCACTTCCGAGGAAACCCAGCATCCGATCGAAGGAGCATTGGTAAGAGATGACAAGCGTGGATGGAGAGCGTCGGAGGCTGGCACTCAAACCGTGCGCTTAATCTTCGATCAGCCCCAGAATATCGAACGCATTGAGCTAACCTTCGACGAGAACGAATCGGCACGGACGCAGGAGTTCGTGCTGCGGTGGATGCCCAATACGGGACAAGTCCATGAGATCATTCGTCAGCAGTGGAATTTCAGCCCTCCAACTGCCGTACATGAGGCTGAGAGCTTCTCCGTCCAGCTTTCCGCAGTGAGTACGCTCGAACTAATCATCACTCCCGACATCGGCGGCGGACCCGCTCCCGCCTCTCTATCGCAACTGCGTTTAGCTTGATCGCGAAGTTTATCCCGACTTCGAACCTCGCCAATATCTTTTGCACTACCACGAATAAGAATAAGGAGGAGGAGTGTCAGGGGGCGACGGCTTCAGAACGCCGCCAATCCTCCCGCTCAGATGCTATTTCGATTTATGCTGCCTTCCACTTTATTGGCTCTTAAAACTGTCGTGCCTTTGGGCAGCGTAAGTGAAGCACGGCGTCTTGCATGCACTAAGTCCGCCAGGGCAAAGGGAATAGCTGCGGGCCCGAGCGTAATAAATCATGAACCTATTCACTCTCGTTTCTTGCAGAAGAGCTTTACACCAACGCAAGTTCCCAATTGAGAGTATGATCGAGGTACATCGCATCTCTCCGCCACTTATTCGGTGACGGTCTTCTGCGACGTTCGCGGAACCCGTGCACTGGACCAGTCCTACCATCACTCACTGCAGCGGATTCCCACAATTGTGTGTCCATCGAGGACGCAAATTCGTTCGTCTGCGCTTGACGGCCGTCGTGACGCCGCGAGGTGACAGGTTGAAGTTCCAGAGAGATCACAAGCGTCAGGAGGAAATGTGAGAGAAGAAAAACCTAGATGTGAAAAATGCACTTACGATACCAGGTGCGATCCCGTGAGCCCGGTGAGCAAGTGTTTGTACTGCGGAAACTATCCTTTACTAACGACTACGTCTGAAGTGGCAGCAAGACCAAAATGAAATTCCCAACTTTGTCATGCGAATGCGCGGCGGAATCGAGCTAAATTTATGGCCACACCAAACTGCAATTGCGGACACCCGAAACGCGATCACACGATTGTGAGATCCGGCAGCTCGGGCTCTTGCAAGATCTGCCTCTGCGATGCATACAAATCGGCTGGTGCAAAG
>DASTZZ010000047.1 GCA_035764005.1 Terriglobales bacterium | reverse complement strand
GTTTCCCTTTCCGGGAAGCCCGCTGTACGTGCAGACCTTCGGCGAGGCGCCAGACGATACTGCTTGGGAACGCGCGCACCACTTCTATACTTCTCTGTTCAAGGACAAAGGCTACAGCGACATTCAGGAGCAACAGCCTGCGAAAATCGAGGACCTGGAATGCACGTATTGATGACTGCCGACACCATCGGCGGCGTGTGGACCTACACCCGCGAACTGGTGACGCAGTTGTCGCGCAACGGAATACGAGTAACGCTGGTCAGCTTCGGCGAGATTCCCACCTCAGCTCAGAGTGAATGGCTCGAAGATTTGAGCGATGTCTCGCTCCATCCGACTGCCTTTCGCCTGGAATGGATGCAGGACGCTCAGGGTGACCTCGAACAATCTGCCGCCTTACTGAAAGACATTATCGGCGAGATCAAGCCTGACGTCCTGCATTTTAATCAGTTCCATTACGGCAACATCGACTGCGATTTGCCGCGGATCGTCGTCGCTCACAGCGATGTGGTCAGTTGGTGGGTGGCCGTACATGGGACAGAGCCTCCAGACAACGAATGGATTCGCACCTATCGCGAGAACGTGGTACGCGGTCTGGCTGGCGCTGACATTGTGGTCGCGCCCTCACAGTGGATGCTCCAAGAAGCGCGGCGCCATTATGGCGAGCCCCAGGAAACTGCAGTGGTCTACAACGGACGTGATCATCGGTTATTTATGCCTTACGAGGCCAAAGAGCCTTTCGCGATCTCCGTTGGCCGCCTCTGGGACGCGGGAAAGCAGGCTACCTTACTGCTGCAAAGTGATCTTCCGTTAGAAACGATTCTCATTGGTTCGGAGCAAAGCCCGGCAGGAGCCGTGGCGTCGGCCCAGTCAGCAGGACAAGTTCCTCGCCTCAAGATGAAGGGGCCGCAGACCGAGGGGCAATTGCGGCAGCTCTTTTCACGGGCTGCGATGTATATCGCTACTTCCCGGTACGAACCGTTCGGTCTGGCTCCGGTGGAGGCTGCCCTATCGCGATGCGCCATTGTCGCCAATGACATCCCTAGTCTGCGCGAGGTGTGGGACGATGATGCCCTTTATTTTGAACGGAATAATCCACAGAGCCTGCTGCTCGCAATCCAGCAACTTGCATCTAACTCCTCGCAGCTGGGCGAATACGCCGATCGTGCGTTCGAACGCGCCCGCAACCAATACACTTCAGAAAGAATGGCGGAGGAGTATCTGAAACTCTATCGATCACTGGTTGCCGTGGAGGTTGCGACGGCGTGAGCGGCAAACTGAGAATCCGGATTTTTGCTCATTCCCTGGTTTCGGACTGGAACCACGGGAATGCTCATTTTCTGCGCGGACTCTCTCGCGCTCTTATTCGGCTCGGCCATGATGTGCGCTCATATGAAGAACTAGGCGCGTGGTCGCTTAGCAACCTGATGAAGCACGAGGGCGAGACCGCGATCGAAGCCGTGGATGATTTCCGCCGCATGTATCCCGAGCTCGACATTCACTTTTATCAGAACGACGAAACCTTCGACCCGTTCCTTGAAGAACAGCTACAGGATGTGGATCTGGTTCTGCTCCACGAATGGAACGAGCCCTGGGTCGTAAACAAGGTTCTTGCTCTCAAAGAGAAGTTCGGATTTCGCGCACTCTTCCACGATACCCACCATCGCGCGTACACGCGCGCAGGCGAAATTCTGCGCTTTCACCTCCACAAAGTGGATGGAGTCCTCGCCTTCGGCGAAGCGATCCGGCGTATATACGCTGATGGATTCGGCGTTCCGCGAGTGTGGACTTTCCATGAAGCCGCCGACGAGCAGGTCTTCCGTCCACTGGCAACGCGGCAAAGCGCAGACGTTCTCTGGATCGGCAACTGGGGCGATGAAGAGCGCACACATGAGCTGATGGAATTTCTTGTCCAACCGGCAGCAGCTCTGAACGGCCGCAAGGTGATCGTCTATGGCGTTCGCTATCCCGACGCGGCACTCGAAAGCCTCCAGGCAGCGGGAATCGAGTACCGCGGCTATCTGCCAAACCTCAAAGCTCCGCAAGCCTATAACGAGAGCGCAGTTTCGCTGCATGTACCGCGTCGGCAATACGCGAATGGTTTGAGCGGCATTCCCACAATCCGCGTCTTCGAAGCTCTCTCCTGCGGGGCGCCTCTGCTCTGTGCCCCATGGAGTGATGCCGAGCATCTTTTCCGTCCCGGACAGGATTATTTATGTGTTCCAGATGGGGATGCGATGCGCAGCGAGATCGAACATCTGCTCAAGGACAATAAGGCTCGCCGGCAACTCGGCGAGAGTGGGCGTGACACGATCCTGAAGCACCACACCTGCATGCATCGCGCAGAGCAGTTGGTCGGCATCTTCGAGGAAATGAGCCGATGAAGATATTCGTCTTTGGTTCCAGTATCACTTCTTCATACTGGAACGGAGCGGCGACATACTATCGCGGCATCTATCGCAACTTGTCTCGCCTCGGTCATAGCATCACCTTCGCCGAACCGGACGCATATCGCCGCCAACAGAATCGCGATGCCGGCGACTATAGCTACGTCGAGAGCATCGTGTATTCCACTCCCGGCGATCTGCCTGAGATGTTCTCGCGCACAGCCGGAGCCGATCTGATCATCAAGCACAGTGGCGTCGGCGCAGATGATGCGGAACTCGAATTTGCCGTAGCACGCGGCATCGAAAGCGATGCGCTCCGTGCGTTCTGGGATGTGGATGCCCCGGCGACCCTGGCGCGAGTGGAAAACAATCCGGCAGACCCATTTCGGGAACTGATTCCGGAGTACGACTTCATCTTCACCTACGGTGGTGGACCGCCAGTGGTCGAGCACTATCTCAAGCTCGGCGCCCGCAACTGCCATCCGATTTACAACGCGCTCGATCCTGACACGCATCATCCGGTCGCAAGGGACGCTGCCTACGAATGCGATCTCGTGCTCGTCGCCAATCGCCTTCCCGATCGCGAGCGTCGCGTCGAGCAGTTTTTTCTTCGCGCGGCGGAACTTGCTCCCAATCTGCGTTTCATTTTGGGAGGCGAAGGCTGGGGCGGTAAACCGCTGCCCAGCAATGTCCGCTGGATCGGTCACGTAGGAACCGGCGACCACAACCGAGTAAACTGCTCGGCGCGCATGGTCCTCAACCTGAATCGTGAGTCCATGGCGAACGTAGGCTTCTCTCCTCCAACACGTGTATTCGAAGCGGCGGGTGCCGGAGCTTGTTTGATTACAGATGCGTGGACGGGTATCGATACCTTTTTCGAGCCCGGCAAAGAAATTCTGGTCGCGAACTCTGCAGAAGATATTGTCTCGCTGCTACGCAACACGGTTGCGTCGCAGGCGCACGAAATTGGCGAAGCGATGCGCCAGCGCGCATTGCGCGATCACACCTATGCCCAACGTGCCGAACAAGTCTCTGAACTGCTGAAGCATGCAAGCACTCGCCAGAGCGCAGTGGCGTAGTCATGAAAATCGTCGTATTCGGATTGTCGATTACATCGGCGTGGGGCAACGGGCACGCGACCACGTTTCGAGCACTCTTTGAGGCGCTACACCGACGCGGACACAAGATTGTTTTCTATGAAAAGAACCTGGAGTGGTATGCCTCGAACCGCGATCTGCCCGAGCCCCCTTACTGCAAGCTGCGCCTATACGAGGACTGGTCGGATGTCGCGCCTGAAGCCAGACGAGAACTTGCCGAGGCCGATGTCGGGCTCGTCGGATCGTACTTTCCCGACGGCATTCACGCCATCGATGAGCTGCTCGATAGCAGCGTTTCCGTAAAAGCTTTTTACGACATCGATACGCCGATCACGATCGCCGGACTCCGCCAGCAGGGCAAAACCGAGTATCTCAATGCCAAGCAAGTCAGCGGCTTCGATGTCTATTTCAGCTTCACCGGCGGGCCGATGCTACGGGAAATCGAATCCCGTTTTGGGGCGCGAGCGGCAGTTCCACTGTACTGCTCGTTCGATCCCCGCGAATATCGGCGCTTTCAGGTGAACAAACGCTTTGCCTGCGACCTGAGCTACATGGGAACGTATGCTCCCGATCGCCAGGCGAAACTCGAAGAGCTGCTTGTCAGGCCGGCGGAGCAACTTCCCGAAATGAAATTCATCGTCGCCGGCCCCCAGTATCTGAAGGAGATTCGCTGGCCGAAAAATGTGCGCCGAATCGTGCATCTGAATCCGCGCTGGCACGCGCGCTTCTATTCCTCGGCCCGATTGACTTTGAACGTAACGCGCCGCGAGATGGTGATCGCCGGCTACTCGCCTTCTGTCCGATTATTCGAGGCAGCGGCATGCGCGGCGACAATCGTCTCTGACAACTGGCCAGGACTGGATTCATTCTTTACTCCCGGAAGAGAGATTCTGCTGCCGACCGATGCAGCCGACGTAGTGCGCTGTCTCGCGCTCAGCGACTCCGAGCTACGCCGCATCGGCGAAGCCGCGCAGCAGAGAGTCGTGGCAGAACATACGAGCGAAGTGCGCGCCGCGCAGTTTGAAGCCTCGATCGAGAAGGCAAGAACCGGATCAGGGGTCTCGGTTCAAGCCATGGTGGGCTGATTTCGGCAGCCGGCAAACTCCTCCAGGTTGCTGATTCGTGGAAGCACTGGCTCGGGCAAGTAGTCGAACACCTCGCCCTCTGAAATAAAACGCGAGCCAAATGCCATGCCGTGTGGGTCTAAAAGCTCAGCGGATAGTCAGCCGCGTTACAGCACAAATGTGGCGAAAGCCGATGGAACGTGCATTCCGGGATTGGACCATACAGCTCCGAAAATGTGCCCTACCTCACGCCGTTCTTACTCGGCGCGCAGCATCATTAGCGGATCGATGCGCACGGCACGCAATACCGCCGGGATCGTTGCTAAGACTGACGCCGCAGCAATCGCGGCGAACGGTAGCATGAGCATGGTGGCGTCCGTAGCTCGCACTTGAAAAAGAAGAGCGTGCAAACGATTCGCGCACAACAGACCAAAGATAAGTCCCATCGTGGCGCCAGCCAGTACCGCGCCGACCATTCGCGAAGTCACGATCCGGACGACATTCGAAGCCTGCGCACCCACTGCCATTCGAATTCCAATCTCGCGGCGACGTTGCACAACGGAATGGTTCAGCACACCGTAAAGTCCTACACCCGCGAGCAACAGGGCCACGACAGCGAAGAAAAGCGACAGCATGGCCAGCAGGCGCTCGCGCACCGTTTGCGCCTGGTTGATGTCCACCTGCGTCAGCAGATCAGCAACATGAAATTCCGAACGTCCCGCGGGAACTTCACGCCGCAGCACGGCCGCCATCGACATAGGATCGGAAACTGAAGTCCGCACCATGATCTCAAGGTCATTCTCAGCCTGCGGCTGCCCTGAAGCATTCACCTCGCGAAACGGAACATAGGCCTGCGGTGGCATCGGTTCGCGTATATCGTGAAATGGCACATCGCCACACAAACCTACGACCTCGAAACCAACCCGCCGGTTCTGGTCCATGACTTCAAAGCGTCTTCCCACCGGGTCTTGTCCGTTGAAATACGCTCGCGCGAATGCTTGGTTCACGATGGCAGCTCCGGGGTAAACATCTTCCGGCCGGAAGTCACGGCCGTTGAGCAGCGGAATGCGCATCACGTGCAGCCATCCTGGCGAAATGTTTAGCTCATGAGTAAGCACAAGACTGGGAGTGGCGCCATTCACGGAGACGGGGGTGATCGTGTCCCATCCCGAAAGCAGGGTATCGCTCGCAATGGCGGCCGATTCAACACCCGGGACGTTCCGCAGGTGTTGAAGCTCCTGGTCCCAGATGGCCGGCAGCTGAGGTTGTGTAGCAATCGTCTCCATCGCCAGCACCCGTTCCGGAGAGAATCCAACCGGCCGGTTGGTGAGCCGCTGGAAAGTGACGACGAAAAGGCCGGCTAGCTGCAGCACGATGAAGCAGAATGCCACCTGGCCCGCAACCAGCAGATGCATCGTGCGGTGACGCGCTTTCGGATCATCTCCGCCCTTCAACACGCGAGCAGGCCTGATCTGCGAGCTGCGCAAGGCCGGCATGGACCCGAAT
>DASTZZ010000046.1 GCA_035764005.1 Terriglobales bacterium | reverse complement strand
ATCTGGGCAGGAACGGACGACGGTCTTATTCATGTGACTCGCGACGGCGGCAGAAACTGGCAGAACGTCACGCCTCCCGACGTCACGCCGTGGAGCAAGGTCGCGCAGCTCGATGCCGGGCACTTCGATGCGCAGACCGCGTATGCCGCTGTGAACCGTTTTCGCGTCGACGATCTTCGCCCATACATCTATCGCACGCACGACGGCGGCAAGACGTGGCAGAAGATCACGAACGGATTGCCTGATAACGCTCCAGTAAACGTTGTACGCGAAGATCGTTTGCGCAAAGGGCTGCTCTTTGCTGGAACGGAAACATCTGTCTGGGTTTCGTTTGATGATGGCGACAACTGGCGGTCGCTGCAGTTGAATTTGCCGGCGACCTCGATGCGCGATGTTGTCGTTCATGAAGACGACATCATCGTCGGCACACATGGGCGCTCGTTCTGGATTCTCGATGACATCATGCCCCTGCGGCAGCTCCGGGCCGACACGCTAAATGACAACTTTCTTTTCCACCCCGCAGATGCGTATCGCTATCGCCGCGACACCAATACCGATACGCCACTCCCTCCGGAGGAACCTGTAGGCAAGAATCCGCCGGATGGAGCGATCATCGATTACTTCCTCAAGTCCGATGTTCCCACTCTGAAACTCGAGATTCTCGATGGCGGCTTCCACGTTCTGCGCACGTTCCCCAACAGCGACCGTCCCGCGCCGAGCCCGAAGGAGCTGCACATTCCCACGTATTGGGTAAAGCCCCCGCAAGAGCTGAACAAAACTGCGGGCATGCATCGCTTTGTTTGGGACCTCCATTTCGCTCCGCCTGAGACGCTCAGCCGCGACTATCCGATTTCGGCCGTTTTTCATGACACGCCGCTGGCGCCGCAAGGAATCCTCGCTCCTCCTGGTGAGTACATCGTCCGGCTCACGGTGAACGGACATGAATTCATGCAGCCGCTGGTCATCAAGGCTGATCCGCGCGTGAAAGCCACGCCGGAGGATTACGCGCAGCAGTATGCGTTGGAACAGAAGTTGATCGATGCGTTGCATCAGGATTACTCGGCTTTGCAGGAAGTCAGAAGCTTGCGCGCGCAGTTGAGTAGCTTGAAATCGCGGGCGCAGGGTACAGCCGCCGATTCCATTTCGAGACTCGACCAGCAAGCCGGCGCACTCGAGGGCGGCAGAGGCGGATTCGGCGCCTCCATGGGCGGACCACAGGCGCAGAGCTTGAGCCGTTTGAATGCTGCGTTGGCTCATCTGTTTGAAGTAGCTGGGCTTGCCGATGCGGCACCCACGACACAGGCCGTAGCAGCGTCGAATACAGTGCAGCAGTCGCTTACGGCGACGCTCAATCGATGGAACGAGGTCAAGAATGGAATCGGTTCGCTCAATCAGCATCTACAAAGCTCTGGACTGCCGACCATCGATCTGCGTCGTCCGGCCCCGCCGCAGGCGGAGGATGATGGTGGTGGCGATGAGCCGTAGAAAATGAAACGCAACGATCATGAAACGTTGTTCCAGGTTCCACATAAAATGCTCATTGTTAACACACTGTCATTCCTCGCGCCGCCGCGATGAAGTGTCCGTTACCAACACTTGGGTTCGCGGCGCGGGGAACCTGCTGTGTTTGAAAGCAAAATGAAACAGCAGGTCCCCCGGAGCGCACCCAAATGCTGCAAAGTCGATACTTCATCGCTGCGCTCCGAGGGATGACAATGCAAGATTACAATGCAAAAAGATATGGAGTTGCGGTCGGTCATTGCGGCTGTTGCAAAACGCTAGAACTTTTATTTCCTTCCCAAGAACCTGATCCTCGCCGTAAACGCGCGCCCATCGAAACCGCCATACGTCGCATAGTTCGTCGCATTGATGTTGTTGTTCACGAACGCCGGATTTTTACGATCGGTCACATTTTCTGCCACGCCGCGCAGCGCGAGTGCATAGCCTCGGAACGTGAATCGGAATTCCAGTCCGGGATTTAACGCGAAGTAGGAAGGGAAGCGATTTGAGTAAGCCGCGCCTACGATCTGTTGATTCTGATTGACCGTCGTCCACGGGAATCCAGTGTGGTAGTCGAGCGAATAGACAAAATCGAAGCGTTTGAACGGAGTTGGGAACCAACCCCAACTGATGAACCGATTTGGGACATCCCAGGGTAGCGGTCCGGCCATTTGCGTACTGAAGATGGGATTGTTCAATGAATAATCGACGACCGCATTCGAGTGAGCATAGGAATATGTGTACGCGCCGAAGACGTTGTAGTCTCCATGGAAGTGCTTGCGCGCTGTAACCTGGACAGAGCGATATCGATCTTGGCGCGTGTTGGTGAGGAGGTAGTTGCCGGAGAGGATCGAAGCGGTGTTCAGGTTTTGGAAAATGAATCCGTCGTTGCCGCTCTTCTGCAGATATTCGACAGCTCCGTAAATCCCGAGCGGAAGCTTTTGTTCCACTCCCGCGCTCCAGTTCAGGAATCTCGGCTCGTGCAGAGCAGGCTGATTAACAGCGAACGTTGTAACCAGAGGCGGACTGGTTAAATTGGTTCCAGTCGCGTCGTAGTAGTAGTCGAGCCGCGGGCCGGTCAAAGCGCGCGCGAGGTAATCCAAATGCGTGCGCTCGTAATAGACGCCCACACCGGCAGAAAACTTCGTTGTTCCTTCCGCGCCGAGCGCGTAGGTGCCCGCGATGCGCGGTGAGAACAATGGACGACGGATGATCTCATCCCAGTCGAAACGCAGGCCGGGCTGCACGATCACGCGTTCCAACGGCGACCATTTGTCCTCGATATAGCCGCTGGTTTCAAAGTTATTGCGGTCAAGTGAGGTCGAGGCCGGCAGCACGCTTTGACGGTAGAGCGTTCCATCGGATCGTTGCAGGAAAAAGGGCGTGTCTTGATACAACTGTGTGAAGTTGATCTGATCGATCTCGGTGCCCAGTTTCACATCATGGCGCCCGAAGGCAGTAAACCCGCGCAAAAACAGATTAGCGATGCCCTGCGCGCGGCGTGAAGTTCCATGGAACTCTTGGAAATAGTTCCCAGTGTTCAGATTGGGAGTAATCACGAATGGACTTGTGCCTTGCGGACGATAGCGATCATTGAACGCGTTCCAGGCAAATCCGGTTTCGAGGAGCGCTCCGCCAGAGAAATAATGGAGCTCCTTCACGTCTGCCAGATACGCGCCGATATCGCGTTTGACTGTTGCTGAAGAAGGTGTAGTTAGTGAAAGTCCCTGGTTGTCTTCGTCCTGCGTGTTGTTCAACAGACCAAAGCTGAGAATGTCACTGGGTCGGAGATTGATCTGTACTTTGGCCAGATTGCTTCCACGAAGGAATGGATCGCGATCCGAGCCTTTTGGCAGATCCCTGAATATGTAGTTGTCGTACTCGGCGTCCGCGGAGTCAAAGAACCAGATCTTTCCTTTCTTGATCGGCCCGGAAACGGTAGCGCGCGGAACCCATTTATCGAAGCCGATGCCTTTGCCCTTAATGTTCTTCCATGACGGAATAAAGTTCGTGGCATCGAAACGGAAGTGATCGTCTCCCATTCCCGTATTGAAATCGATGATTCCGCCCGACTCCTTCCCATATTGGGTCGATACCCGACTGCTCTGGACCGAGACTTCGCGCACTGCATCCGCGCTGAAACGCATAGCAAGATTCCCGCTTACCGGCGATGTGATTTCAAAACCGTCCAGTACATCACTGGTTTCATAAGTGGCAGCGCCGGCTACGTGAACTTGTCCGCTTGCGTCCTGCACGACCTGGGGCAGATAGGGAAGAATGTTGCGTATGTCGCGTGATGTCGGATAGGGAATGTTGACGATTTCCGGAGTGCCTAGCTGCTTCGTGTTGGCAGTCTGTGCAGGATCGATCCCCTGAACCGAGGCAGTCACGTTCACGGTTTCCTTCAGCTCCTGCACGTGGGGAACAGTAAGTTCCAGTGTCTGAGCATTCGCGATGCGGAGATTCGTCTTGGTGATTGGGTAGAAGTTGCTTCGCTCCGCGTGGACTGTGAAAGTATGTTCCGGATCCAGATTCAGGAAGCGGCCACGGCCTGCCGCGTCGGTCTGAATTCGCATCGCTTCGCCGGTTGCAGTGTCAGTGAGGGTAACGAAACAGTCGGGAACCACTACGTTGTTTTCATCCCCGACAACAACGGTCAGAGAAGTCCCACTATGCCTAGAAGGCGCAACCGGAATCGGCGCGCGGCGAGACGGCTGCTGCGCGAGCAAAACGCAAGGCCACGCAATCAGCGCTAGACATAGAAGAGCTCGCTGAAGGATCCTCATCCGCAAATTGGAGTCGGCAATTGTGAACTGCACCTATTAGATACCGTCAGCTACGAGAACAGGATGCCTGGGATGACAAGGGTGGCGCGCAGAGACGCAGGTGCATGCGTCTCCGCAGAGTACATAATCCCATAAACAACCTCAGCGTGCTTTGCGATTCTCGGATTCCTGTTCCTCTTCGCCACGGAACAACAGGGGAACGCTGAGCTGCAAAACACGTTCGCGGCGCTCCTCGGTGTCCTGCGCCGCCAGACGCGCCTTGAGCAGATCGGAGATAGATACGATGCCCACCACTTTGCCGGCATCGTCTCGGCGTACGACGGGAAGCTTGGTGAACCCGCTACTGGCCATGCGCTGAACAATTCGAGTAAGGCGCTCGTCGTCGTATGCAACCACAGGCTTGCTGATGACCAGTGAAGAGAGATTAGTGCCTTTCTTGCCCGCAGCAAACTGCTCAAGATCCCAACGCGGAATCACGCCGAGCATGTTTCCATCTGCGTCTTCAACGGGGAAGAGCCGCTGGATTCCGGCTTTCTCGTCGATCACCAACGCATCGCGGATCTGTTCGGGGGTCGCCTGGCTTGAGAGTTTTGCGATGTTGGTGCGCATCACTTCTTCTACCGCGAGGCTTTCCATGGGATCGACGATGTATTCACGCGAGAGATGGTACCCGCGACGGCTCAACTTCTCGGTGAGGATCGAACGTGGCAGCGTGAGAACGACAAGACCATACGAAACTAACGCGGAAATGAGCAGCGGCAGTAACACGCCGGGGTCATGAGTCAATTCAAAGGCGAACACCACGGCAGTCAGCGGTGCGCCCAGAGCGCCGGCGAGCACGGCAGCCATGCTGACGAGCGGCCAAAGCCCGACTCCGTAGTTCGGAAGGAAACGCGATTCAAGACCGCCGAGCGCTCCGCCCATGATGAGCAATGGAGCGAGCACGCCGCCGGACGTTCCGGAGCCGAGCGATACTGACCAGATGATCCCCTTCACAAAGAAAATGCCGAGCAGCAGCTTGAATGGGAGGTCATGGTCGAGCATGGACGCGATTACGTCATATCCAACGCCGAGGGTCTGAGGAAAAAAGATGCCGCCGATGCCCACGACAATCGCGCCGATCGCCGGCCACCACATCCAATGCAGGGGAAGATGACTGAATCCGTCCTCGACCAGATAGATAGCCGAACTCAGTAGAGCCGCAAGGATGCCTGCCAATAATCCAACCAGCATGCACGATGCCAGGCCGGCTGCGTTCATGGCGATGTGGTGTTCCGGAATGGGAAATAGCGGTCCCAGTCCGAGCAGGTAGTGGCGGGCTGCTGCCGCGGTTGCGCTGGCCATGGCCACAGGAATCAGGCTCCGCGGCTTCCACTCGAACAACAACAACTCGACTGCGAGCAGCACGGCGGACACGGGAGCCGCGAAGGTGGCGGACATTCCCGCTGCCGCACCGGCGACGAGAAGAGTTTTCCGTTCTGCGCTCGTCAAGCGAAAGAACTGCGCGATCAAAGATCCGACCGCGCCTCCGGTCATGATGATTGGACCTTCCGCGCCGAACGGTCCTCCGGAGCCGATAGCGATTGCCGCCGAGACCGGTTTGAGCACCGCAACTCGCGGTTCCACTTTGGCACCCTTCAGCAGAATCGCTTCAATGGCTTCAGGAATTCCGTGACCGCGAATGCGCTCCGATCCGTAGCGCGCCATGACGCCGACGATCAATCCGCCGACCACGGGAACGGCGATCACCCACAGTCCAAGCGTATTGAGTGCCGGCGATTTGTAGACCCAACTCCAATGATGAAAAAAGAAGAGGTTGTTAAAAAGGTAAATGAGTTTCAGCAGTATCAGCGCCAGGTACGCTCCTGCCACGCCGATTACGATGCAGAGCAACGACAGCGGAACCACTCGCAAATCGGTCGTGAAATCAGCTAAACGTGGAGCGTCAGGGGCCTGTGAGTGCGTTGTCATATTCTGGATGCAGCGGGAGACGCGGAGAGCGCGCTAGGAAACAGACAGAGACGCTGCTTAATCTCCAAGTGTAGCGCATTGCGATGCGACAGAGCAGGAACGTAGCGTGAGCGAATCCAGAATGAAATAGCTGCGAAGCTAGGCCCTGCCTCGAGGAATATCGAACCTCCGGCCCGAAAGGGCGGAACGTCTTAGGTCACGCGCGTGAGCTGTGGATAAAAATCAGAAATGATCGAGCTCGTCAGGGCTGCATAGATCGAATGCTCAAGCGAAAACGCATCTCGCCCTTCGGGCTCACGAAGGTCTCGCGTTTTTTCCCACGGCTTACGCACGTGGGCTAATGCATTCCGCCTTCGGGGTAACGCCCTTCAAAGACTCCAGTAAAGACTCAGTTCAGCGAACCGCAATGAGTCACCCGGAACTTCTGTATGTCGAGCACCCGTTCATTTTCCTTGGTCTTAGCCGCAGGCTGTTCAGGCAATTGCGGCAGCACTTCCCGCAGCGCCCATTGAATCCGATCAACCGCTTCCACGATCCCCACTTCCTGCTTCTGGCCTTTGCGAGTATAGAAGGTGATCACTTGCAGTGCATTGCGGATGTGGTGGTTCATCTCCGCGATGACGCGCAGGCGGCATTCAACATATTGCTGCCGCTGCCGCTCGCGCAGCGAAAGCACGTAAACCAGCGCTGCTCCCACCAGGCCGACCATCAGGTTTGAAAGGAGAATCAGGTCGCGACCGGGTACGCCCTTGCGATGAAGATGTACTTCGATGAAATAACTGGACAGCGCGATGGCCCCGAGTGCAACAAGGCTTTTGGCAAGACTTCGAACGTTCACAATATAAGTAGACGTCGAAAGAGGTCGAATTGTCCTACGACGACCACCTTAAGTCTTGTTAGCGTTTGTACTGGTGAAACGGGCGGCTGACGCTTAATGCCTTCCAGCTATATCCCTACTCGTATCTGAGCGCTTCGATGGGATCCAGATTCGCTGCTTTCCATGCGGGATAAATCCCGAATAGCAGGCCAATCGAGCATGACACCGAGAATGCCGCGACCGTCCAATAGACAGACATCGTGGCCGGCAGCGCCTCAAATGCAGCGCGAATGGACCATGTGATGATCCCGCCAATGATGATCCCAATCACGCCGCCAAGAGCACAGAGCGTAATTGCCTCCAGGGTGAACTGAAAGAGGATGTTCCGCTTGGTAGCGCCGATAGCCTTGCGCACACCGATCTCGCGCGTGCGCTCGGTTACCGAGACAAGCATGATGTTCATCACGCCGACCCCGCCCACCATCAAGCCGACACTGGAGACGGCGAACATGAAGACGAAGATTCCGCCCGTGAGCTGGTTCCAGAAATCGGAGAGCGCATCAGGGGTGAAGATAGCAAAGTTGTCCGGCTGGTTGAATTTCACGTGGCGCCGCCGGCGCAGCACTTCGCGGATTTCATCTTTCACGGCATCCATCGATGCGTGAGATTCAGCCTTCACGCTCACCCAATGATCTTTCAGCTCGGGATGGAGCTTCTTGAAAGTCTGTAATGGGAAATAGACGATGTTGTCTTCCGGATTCTTTCCGCCCCCGATTCCAGACTTGCGCTTGTCGGCCACTCCAATAACCGTGAAGAGCTCGCCTTCAATGGTGATTTCTTTACCGATCGCCGGTTCGTCTCCAAAGAGTTCGTCGGCTGTATCGTATCCGATTGCAATCACGTTCGCGCGCCGCTCGTCTTCTTCCTGGGTAAAGAACCGGCCCTCCTTCAGAGCGATGTCATACACATCCTTCACGGAGGCGGTGTCGCCTTCCAGGATCGTGTTCGTGGCCTTGCGGCCTTTGTACTTCACCGAGTAAATGCCCGCCTGAAAGATCGGGTTCACATAACGCACGCCGGCACAGACCGAATTCACATACGGCAGGTCGCGCAATGCCATAGCATCGTCGAGCGACAGCTCTTTGCGCTGAAGGAGTTCCGGTTTGGGCCGCCCAAATTGGAACACGTCAAAACGATAGATCCAGATAACGTTCGAGCCCATCTCGGCCACTTGCTCCTGAATGCGCGAATTGAGCCCGCGCACTACGGAGGAGATTGCGATCACGGTCATCACGCCGATGACGATTCCCAGAACGGTCAAGCCAGAGCGCAGCTTGTTCTTGGATATGGTGTCCATCGCCATGCGGACGGTTTCGAGATGGTCTTTACCTTGCATGATCTACAACTCCGCCCTCAGAGCTACGATCGGGTCGAGCTTCGCAGCCTTTCTAGCGGGATACACGCCGAAGAAAATCCCCACACTGGCTGATACCAGCAACGCGGCAATCACCGCCCACAACGCAATCGCCGACGGCATACCAATCAAAAGCGTAACCACCTTCGCGATGAAAATGCCGCCTAGTGTCCCGATAATTCCGCCCACCAGAGCCATCGTGCCGGACTCGATCAGGAACTGACTGAGCACGTCGCGCCGCTTGGCTCCGAGCGCCTTGCGAATGCCGATCTCGCGCGTTCGTTCCGTGACCGAAACCAGCATGATGTTCATGATCACAATGCCGCCGACGAGGAGTGAGATCGACGCAATCGCCACCGTCACTAAGAAGAAATTCTGGCTGATGCTCGCCCACAAGCTGATGAACGTCTGGTTGGTATCGATCTCGAAGCTGTCCGCGGCACCGGGAGCATCATGGCGCCTCGTGCGCAGAATTACGCGCACCTGGTCCATGGCATTGGTCATGGGCACGCCGACGCCATAGCCTTTGCCCCAGATCTTGATGCTGTTGCTGTTGTCGTGCGAACCGTATTTAGAGATGAAGGTCGTGAGCGGCAACATGACCCAGTTGTCGCGGCTCTGGCCCAGAGTCTTGCCTTCTTTTTTTCCTACGCCGATGATCGTATACGAGTCGCCGTCAACACGAATCTCTTTGCCGATCGGATCCGTGGCGCCAACCAGGTTCTCGAGAATGTCATTTCCGATTACGACTACCTGACGATTCGAGTGCTCATCGGCATCGCTGATGTTGCGGCCGTTCACAACGTCCAGATCGTAGATGCGGCCCATCGACGGCGTCCATCCGCGCACCTGCGTGTCGGAACTCGATGCCTGCGAAAACTTCACCACACCGTTGAACTTGTAAAGCGACGCGCCGACTACCTTGCATTCCGTACATTCGTCGCGCACAGCCTGATAGTCATCGAGCTGAAAGTTCTTGCGCTTTTGGCCCGTCATGTAATCTTCAAAGTTGGTGATGACGTTTTTCTGCTTGCTCACGATGAAGACGTCGGCGCCCAGATTGAAGACCTTCTCCGCCACATAGCCATTGATGCCATTCACGAACGTGACCAC